>JAKAMV010000317.1 GCA_021812735.1 Chloroflexota bacterium
CCGGGACTCACCTGGCTCGGCCTCGAGCCCAAGATCGCGGCGGGCACCACCGCGCTCGCGGTGTTCTTCTCGTCCCTCTCGGGCTTCGCCGGCCATGCCGCCCTGGGAGGCATCGATCCGCGCTTCACGCTCTCCATGGCGGTGCTGGCCGGGGCAGGCTCGCTGGCGGGGTCGCACGTGATGCAGACGCGACTCACCGGCGCCCAGCTCAAGCGTCTGATCGGCGTGCTCCTCTGGGTGATCGCGCTGAAGATGGCGCTCGATCTGCTGTGATGCGACGTCCGATCCGTCCGCGCGTGTGGGCCGCGGCACGACGGTGCCCGGCGCGTCACGGGTGTCCCTCGCCACCCTGACGGCCGCCCCGGCGTCCCGCCTCGTTCACCGTTGTTCGTTCGGAGGAATCTCTCGTGTCCACCACCCTGTACGCCGAGGAAGCGGCGGCCGCCGCATCGCAGGTGCGGCTGCGCGGCTTCCACCCCGGCTGGTATGGCGCCGTCATGGGAACGGCCATCGTCGGGATCATCGCCTACCAGGACCCCGGGCAGATCGCCGGCCTGGGCGATCTCGGCAGGGCCTTCGGTGTCGCCATGGTCGCGCTGTCGGCCGTCCTGGCGGTCCTCCTCGGGATCCCCTACGTCGCGCGCTGGATCCAGCACCCCGACGCGGCACGCCAGGACCTGGCCAACCCGGTGGCCGGTGCCCTGTACGGCACGTTCCCGGGCGGCATCCTGGTGCTGGCGGTCGGAATCGCCACGGTCGGCCCGTCGATCGGGGCGCCCGGCGACGTCACGCTGACCGTCGGCGTGCTGGCGGCCATCGGGCTCGTGCTCGCCTTCGCCGTCAGCGTGCTGTTCGCCCACCTGCTGTTCGTGACGCATCCGGTCGGTCCGGAGGTCTCCAACGGGGCCTGGTTCATCCCGCCCGTCGTCAACATCGTGGTGCCGCTGGCGCTCCTGCCGCTGGTGCCGCACGTGGCCCCATCCGATGCCGCGCTGCTGATCTTCGCCTCGTACGCCTTCTGGGGCATGGGCTTCGTGCTCTTCGTGCTGGTCGCGTCGCTGCTGTACGACCGGCTGATCTTCCACCCCCTGCCCGCCGCCCCGCTCGCGCCGTCGCTGTGGATCGGCCTGGGGCCCATCGGCGTGGGCAGCCTGGCACTGCTGCGCATCGCGCAGGCCGGGGCGCCGCTGTGGGGTACGGCGGCCCCGGTGGTCGGCGTGCTCTCGTCGCTCATGGCCACGGCGCTCTGGGGTTTCGGCCTCTGGTGGCTCGCCTCGGCGGTGCTGCTGCTTGCCGCGTACCTGCGGCGAGGAGAGCTGCCGTATGGGCTCGGCTGGTGGGCGTTCACGTTCCCCCTCGGAGCGTACACGGCCAGCACGCTTGCGCTGGCGCGCAACTGGCACGTGGGCCTGCTGGAATCCGTGGCGGTGGCGCTGTTCGTGCTGCTGCTGGGCTTCTGGGTGGTGGTGAGCGCGGGCACGCTGCGGGCGATGGCCAGTGGCGAGGTCTGGCGGCGGTAGATTCCGCCCACCGGCGCCTGCTGACGCCCACTGTTCGACGCCGGAGGTGACGGTGGCCGAATGGACGTCCCCGCGGATGCCCGCGCAGTGACCGCGTCCGCGGTCCCAGGCCGCCGAGCGGCCGAGGCGGGCAGCTTCCGGTTCGACCGGCTGGAGCTGTCCGGGGCCCTCGCCGATCTGGGCGTGTTCGTCCCGATCGCCATCGCGCTCATCATCAGGAACGGGCTGTCGCCGACGGCGGTGCTGCTGCCGGCCGGCCTGCTCTACGTGGCGGTGGCGTGGCTCTACCGCCTGCCCGTACCGGTCCAGCCGCTCAAGGCGTTCGGCGCCATCGCGATCGCCGCAGGGATCGGGCCGGGCGGGATCGCCGCGGGCGCCCTGCTCATGGGCGCGATCTTCCTGGTCCTCGGCGCGAGCGGCCTGCTCGACCTGGCCGCGCGGGTGTTCCCGACGGCCATCATCCGGGGCGTGCAGCTCTCGGTCGGGCTGCTGTTCCTCGAGATCGCGTGGGGCCTGGTCAGCGCGCCGCCTCGACCCTTCCTCGACGCCGGGGCGCCGTCGGGCTACCTGGTCGCCGCCACGCTGGTCGTGATCCTCGGCGCGCTGCTCCTGCGGCACCGGCCGATCACACTCGGCCTCGTGGCTCTGGCCGTCCTGGTGGCGGTGTTGCGCTTCCCCGCCGCCTGGCACCTGGGTCCGACGCCGCTGGCCATGCCGCACCTCGATCTCGCGACGTTCGCCACGGCGTTCATCGTGCTGGTCGTGCCCCAGCTGCCCCTGACCTTCGCGAACAGCTGCCTCGCGACGGCCGATGCGGCCGGGGTCTACTTCGGCGAGCGGGCGGCGCGGGTGCGGCCGGGTCGGCTGGCCATGAGCCTGGGTGCCGCCGATCTCCTGGCCGGCGCCATCGGCGGCATGCCGGTCTGCCACGGCGCGGGCGGCATGACGGCGCATGTGACGTTCGGGGCCCGCACCGGCGCGGCGCCGCTCATGATCGGGACAGCGCTCCTGGTCGTGGCGGTCACACTCGGGGCGAGCCTGAGCGGCCTGCTGGCCGGCTTCCCGTTGCCCGTGCTCGCGGGGCTGCTGTCCGTGGCCGGGATCCTCCACATCGCCCTGCTGCGCGACCTGCGGGGCACGGTCGCCTGGGCGCTCGCGCTCGGGGTGGGGGTCGTGGGCGTCACGGTGAACCTCGCCGTGTCGGTCACGATCGGGCTCGTCGCATGGTGGGGTATCCGGAGCCTCGAGGTCCTGCGCGCGAACCGGGGCGGCGACCCGGCGGGCGGCGTCGGTGCCCTGCCGGAATCCGGCGTTGGCGACGGAGGCGACGCCTGATTCGACGAGCGCACCGGTTCGGAACATTCCCGAGGCCGAGGTCAAGGTCTTGACGCCGGAGGCATGAGCGCGTACGGTATTTGCATACGCGTACGCGTATCTTATGAGGCGATCTGATGACAACCGAACCGCTCGTGTACATCGACCTGGGCGTGGGCGGCATGACCTGCGACGATTGCGTCCACCATGTCACCGCGGCGCTCGAGTCCGTCCCGGGCGTCCGCCGCGCCGAGGTCAGCCTGGCGGCACGCCAGGCGATCGTCGAGGCGAGCCCCGACACTGCGGTCGAGACGCTGACCACCGCCGTCCGAGCCAGCGGGTACAACGCGTTCCTGCGCCGGCGCCGCCCGGCCGAACTCGGGGAAGGCGGGTCAGCACCGTGGAGCTCATCGGATGACGAGTAATCTGCCGATCGCCGCCTCGCGCGGCACGCCGCTCGACCGACCGGAGGCGCTGGCCACGTTCTTCCAGGGCCTGTCCGACCCGACCCGGGTGCGCATCCTCGAGCTGCTCGCCGAGCGGCCACGTACCGTGACCGAGCTGCAGGCCGACCTCGGGATCGCGCAGGGCCGCCTCTCGAGCCATCTCGCCTGCCTGCGCTGGTGCGGCTACGTCGTGGCCATGGCGGAGGGACGGTACAACCGCTACCAGCTCGTGGATTCCCGGGTGCGCGAGATCCTGGCGTCCGCCGAGACGATCGTGCGGCAGAACGCGGCCCGGCTCGGCTCCTGCCTGGTGCTGGCGACCGAAGCCGTCGGGAGCGCCCCCGAAGAAGTCTGACCCGGCAGCAAGCAGGCAGCGCCGGCCCGACTTGCCTGCGTCGAGCCGGAGGAGGATTCCAGTGTCCGTTCCGTACGACCTCTGCATCGTCGGTTCCGGATCGACCGCGTTCGCGGCGGCGATCAGGGCGAGCGACCTCGGCGCGCGGGTGACCATGGTCGAACGGCGCACCCTCGGCGGCACCTGTGCCAATCGTGGCTGTCTCCCGTCCAAGAACCTCATCGAGGCCGCCCGCATCGTGCACGAGGCGGCGCATCCGCGCTACGCGGGCCTGGCGCCCACCACGATCGAGGTGGACTTCCCGACCCTGGTGCACCAGAAGGACGAGGTCGTCCACGCCTACCGGGCGAAGAAGTACGCCTCGGTCGCGGACGGCATGGCCGACCTCGAGATGCTCGAGGGCGATGCCGCCTTCGTGTCGCCCGGCGCCATTGCGCTCGCCGGGCGCACGATCGAGGCGGACCGCTTCCTGATCGCCACCGGCAGCCGCCCGCGGATCCCGCCGATCCCGGGCCTGGAGAGCGTTGCGTACCTCACGAGCGATCTGCTCGACGCCGACGAGGCGGGGCGCCTGGCCCAGCTTCCCGCGTCGCTTGTCGTCCTGGGCGGTGGGTACATCGCCGTGGAGCTCGCCCAGCTCTTCGCGCGGCTGGGCAGCCGGGTGACGGTCGTGGCCCGCTCGGAACTCCTGCGGGGCTATGAGCCGGACCTCGGGCGGACGCTGGCGGAGACCTTCCGCGCGGAGGGGATCGACGTCCTCGAGCAGACGCGGGTCACGCGCGTCTCCGCCGACGGGCCCGCGGTGGCCGTCGCGGTCGAGACGCCCGCGGGCGGGCGCACCCTGCGCGCAGAGCGGCTGCTCGTGGCCACCGGACGCGAGCCCGCCACCGACGGGCTCGGCCTCGAACATGCGGGCGTTGCGATCGGCCCGGGCGGCGTGGTGACCGTCGATGCGGAGCTGCGCACGAGCCAGCCCCATGTCTGGGCGGCCGGTGACGTGATCGGGTTCCAGCACGGGTCACAGATGGCGACGCCGGTCGGGGCCCGGCAGGGCCGCATCGTGGCCGAGAACGCCTTCGCCGACGCGCACCGCCGCTTCGACGGGACGGTCATCCCGCGGGCGATCTTCACCGATCCCCCGATCGCCGTCGTCGGGCTCAGCGAGGCCGAGGCAGGGGCGCGTCATCTCCCCGCGGTGACCGCCACCACTCCCCTCGGGTACGTGCCCCGCGCGGGCGCCATCCACAAACCCGAGGGCCTGGTCAAGTTCGTCGCGTCGACCGTCGACGGACGCGTGCTGGGCGTCCACGCGATCGGCGAGTCGGCGCCAGAGTTCATCCACGAGGCCGCGATGGCGCTGCGGTTCAGGGCGACCCTCGATGACTTCGTGGACCTCATCCACGTCTATCCGACCATGGCCGAGGCGCTCAAGATCGGTGCGCAGGCCTTCAGCCGGGACGTCTCGAAGCTTTCCTGCTGCGCGGAGTGACGTTCACCAGTTGTTCACCCGCGTTCACCGGAGCCTCCACCTTCGGCCGGTAGAACAGTCGCAGTTCACCGAGGAAGGGTTCCCCGGGGCGGGAAGGCTCGAAGGAGAGTCGCCATGGGTACGCAGAAGACGCTCAGCTGGGTCGTGGTGCTGGCCGGGATCTGGGAGGTGGTCGCCCCCTTCGTGCTGGGCTACACGGTCACGACCGCGGCGCTCTGGGACGCGGTGATCGTGGGGGCCGTGCTGATCGTCCTGGGTGCCTGGGCTGCGCTCTCCAACCAGGAAGGCACCGATCGCGGGCTCGACTGGCTCAACGCGCTGGTCGGGCTCTGGCTGATCGCGGCGCCGTTCGTGCTCGGCTACACCGGGATCGCGGCGGCGCTCTGGAATGACGTCGTCGTGGGCATCATCGTGGCCGTCGTCGCCGGGTACGCGGCGGTTGCGCTCGGGCAGCGGCAGCACCCGCAGACGATGTGACATCACCCCGGGGCCGGCCTGGCGCGGTGGGCACACCGCGCCGGTGACCCCGGAATCCGAAAGGCGAGCGGATCGACCGCGACCGCGATCGCCTCCAGCAGCCCCGGTCAGCCCCCTGGCCGGGGCTGCGCCACGTCATCCGCACCCCCGGCGGCGGGCCGCGGCATCCAGTAGCCGGTGCCGCGCTCCGTGCGTACGTACTGTGGTTGCGCCGGATCGTCCCCCAGCTTGGCGCGAAGCCGGTGGACGTACGTCTTCAGGTAGTCCGTCTCGTCCTGCGCGTCGGGACCCCAGATGCGGGCGAGCAGGACGCCGTTCTCCACCACCCGCCCCGCGTTGTGGGCCAGGATCTCCAGCAGTCGGTACTCGGTGCTGGTGAGGCGGATGGCCTCGCCCCGCAGCGTGACGCGGTGCAGGCCCCAGTCGATGCGCAGCTCGCCGAACGCGAAGGGCGGCTCGTCCGCGGTGGCGTGCCCGGCCGCCCGGCGCAGGACGGAGCGGATGCGTGCGAGCAGCTCGAGATGCCCGAAGGGCTTGACCACGTAGTCATCCGCGCCGAGCTGCAGGCCGCGCACCTTGTCCAGTTCGCTGTCCCGGACGGTCAGGATGATCACCGGCACGTCGCTGAAGAGCCGGATCTGCTGGAGCAGGTCGAAGCCGTCGGCGTCCGGCATCTGCAGGTCCAGCAGGACCGCGTCGGGGTCCGCGGTCTCCACCAGCTCGAGCCCTTCCTCGCCGTGCTGCGCGGTCAGGACCTCCCAGGACGGTTCCTGGAGCCCGATGGTCAGGCTGACGGCTCGCAGGACGTCGCGCTCGTCGTCAATGACCAGGATCCTGGTCGTTGCCTTCTCCATCCGGCCTCCCACGGTTGGCGGGTACGGTGAAACAGAAACGGCTGCCGCCCTCCGGGCGCGCTTCATACCACAGGCGCCCACCGTGGAGCGCCACGAGCTCGCGGCAGATGTACAGCCCCAGCCCGACCCCCGCCAGCGTGGATTGTGCCGGGAGCGAGTAGAACTTGTCGAAGATGCGGTCCCGCGCTTCGAGGGGCACCCCCGGACCCTGGTCCTCCACGCAGGTCTTCACCTGCTCGCCCCCACCCTCCAGGACGATTCGGATCGTGCCGCCCATCGGACTGAACTTGTACGCGTTGTGGATCAGGCTCGAGAGGACCTGGTCCAGTCGGCGGCGATCGCCCTGGACCAGCGGGAGATTCGGCGCGGCCTCGAGCCTGACCTGCTGCTGCCGGCGCTCGAAGAGCGGGCGCATGCTCTCCACGACCCGTTCGGCGCGGACGGCCAGGTCCACCGGCTCGTGGTTCAGGGTCACCGCCCCCGCCTCGACCTGGCTGCTCTCCAGGATCTCGGTGATCATCGCCTCCAGCCGCTGCAGGTTCTGCTCGACCATGTCCCGGACCTCTCCCTGCTGCGCAGCGGAAAGGCGGGGCCAGTCTTCCAGCGAGGGCGCGAGTGTCTTGAGGACGGTCAGCGGCGTTCGCAGCTCGTGAGCCACGGCCGAGAAGAACGAGCGGCGGGCCTCCTCGAACTGGCGCAGCTGGGCCACCTGGGCGTGCTCCTGCGCGCGCAACTGCGCGTTGCGCAGCGAGAGCTCGGCCTCCCGCGCGAGGGCACGCAGCGTGAGCCACTCGGTGTCGGCCAGCATCCCTCCCGTCCGTCCGACGACGAGGGCCCCTGGCTCGTCCCCGCCCGGGGTGGCCAGGCGGATCCCGACGACCGCCTGCGAACCCGTCTCCGGCCAGCCGGGGGGCAGCGGCAGGCCGTAGGCAGGGCCGGCGGAGAAGGTCTCGCGGGAGCCGATCTCCCATCCCCACTCGCTCAGCTGGGTTTCACCGCCCAGCGTCTCGCAGCGGTCCAGCGACGCGGTCATCCGCCAGCATCCCAGCGTGGGATCGCACAGGAAGACCATGCCCACGTCGGCGTCCAGGAGGCGCCGAACTCCCCCGAGCAGTGCCTCGAAGGCCCCGGACAGCTCGGTGGTGGGCTGGTTCAGCTCGAAGAACAGCTCGTTCAGCGTCGTCAGTTGCGCAACATGCCGCTCGGCGACCTGGCGGTCCCGCTCTTCATGGCGGACCTGCTCCGTGAACGCGATCGCGAGCGCCCCGACGATCAGCAGCACGAGCAGCTTGCCGACCGCCATGTAGGCGGCGAGCACCGTCCAGTTCCCCTGCTGGCTCACGACCACGGCCGCCACGTGGAGTGCGCCCGCGGTGGGGATCCACGCAGCCGCCAGCCGGGCGGTTTGGGCGATCGCCAGTTCCACCACGAGCAGCAGGAACAGGGGGAAGAAGGGGCTGTGCGCCCCGCCTGCCAGGAGCGTGGCCGCCAGTGCCTGCGCGGCATCGACCGCGAGCGTCGCCACCGGCCGACCATTCGCGAACGGCCGTCGCCGCGCCACGTAGGCGGACAGCGCCAGGTTGACGGCGATCACGGCCCCGAACGGAGCCAGAAGAGAGCCCTGCTCGGTGCCGCTGAAGGGAGCCAGCAGGACCGCGGCCCCGATGGTTGCCCAGCGCAGGACGAGCAGGTATCGATCCGCCTCGGAAAGCGAGAGACCGTGCTCTGCCGCAGGGGTCCCGGTCCGGGTCATCGGCTGCTCATCTGCCGCTGGGCCGGGGGTGCGCGGCCCCGGTCACGCTGCCGGAGGATGCATTGTCGGCGTCGCCCGCCCCGGCGAGCCGGCGGGTCCGCACGGAGCCGTCAGTCGAGGCGCTCCACCCGGCTGACCAGCTCGCCGCGAGCATACGCCAGCGCCGCACCCTCCACGCCCGCGATCTCGGTCACCACCGGGCGCAGGCCCAGCGCCGCGAATCGGTCGTAGGCACCCTGCCCCATGCCGCCCGCGATGAGCGCCGAGCAGTCCGCGATCGCCTGCGCCATCTGGTCGTGGCGTGACTGGGCCTCCGGGCCGGTGCCGTGCGGCCCCGATCCCGCGTGTTCCTCGCGCACGCCACCCGTCTGATGAGGTCCGGTCTTGGGGCGCAACTCGCGCTCCACGATGACGTCCCCCTCGACCGTCAGGATGGCGTAGTAGGGCGCCCGGCCGAAATGCTGACTGACCGTGCGGCCGTCTTCCGTGACGATGGCAATCTTCATCGAACCCTGTGCTCCTCACGACTCATCCGCGCCTCGGCGGTACCGCGGCAGTCTGCGGTGGGGAACTAGGTCCGGTCGATGCACCACGACCCGGATCGAGGTCCGGCTCGCGGCTCGGACCGATCCAGGTTCGGAACGCGTGGCTGCCACCGTTCATCTAGCCTCTGTCGGGCGCTCCCGGCGCAGGGCCATCCGTCCCGTTTCGGTGGGACCTCCCGGATCGCGTCGGTGATACCGTGGACGAGCGGGCGCGAGCGACCGTCCCCGGCCGGCCCGCGGGAGGATCCGTGATGGAACTGCGACTCGACGGCAGGACCGCGTCCTACGTCACCGGCAGCGAGTTGTATGCGGACGGCGGCTGGACCGCACGATGACGGCACAGGGCGCGGCGACGCGCTACGAGGTCCACGGCGAGAACGTCGCAGGGGGCACCGCCCGCGTGGTCGCCCGGACCAGCACGATCGCCTTCGACGGCAGCGCCGCCACCGGTGACCTGCTTCCTGGTCCGGCCGACCTGCTGGCCGCGGCCCTCGCAGCCTGCATGCTCAAGAACGTCGAGCGCTTCTCGCACATCCTGCCGTTCCGATACCGACGCGCCACGGTCGAGGTCGCGGTCGAGCGCGAGGAACCGCCGCCGCGCATCGTGCGTGCCCGGTACACGCTTCGAGTCGAGACCGACGAGCCGGATCGTCGGGTCGAACTGCTCCACCGCAACATCCGCACCTTCGGCACGATCACCAACACGCTTGCGCTGGCGTGTAACCTGCAGGGCGAGATCGTGGCGATCCGCGCGGAGAGTGATCCGGCGCCGGGGCACGGCTCTCCACCGGAGGATGGCCCCCACGACCGC
>JAKAMV010000318.1 GCA_021812735.1 Chloroflexota bacterium
GCGTGCGGAGCGGAAGCCCCCGGGCCCGCCGTTCGCTACGGCGGCGGGCCGGGCCAGTGGCAGAGGCCCGGTGGTGACGACCTGTTCTCCGTCGGCCTGTACCTGATCCTCGACGGCGGTACCACGCGAGCAATCGAGGTCTACGGACGGCGGCTGGAGCCCAAGGCGCGCAGCCTCTCCGTGGCGCTGGCGGATCAGGTGTCCCGCGAGATGCGCGAGGAGGCGCACTGGCTGCGCATGAGCGACGCCAACGGCGGCGTCGGCGAGTTCTGGACCGGCTGCGTCATGGACTGGCGCGTGCGAGTCGAGAAGACCGGGTTCGGGAAGCCGGACAGCGACGAACCCAAGGCGGCGACGGGCGGCATCATCTGCGGACTCTGCGGGTCGAAGGTCACGCAGATCCTCGAGCGGGATGTCTTCCGGTGCGTGTCCTGCGGGGCCGAGGCTCCGAGGTGCGCCGTCCTCTACACGAAGGACGTCAAGGACGTCCGCTGGCGCGCGAAGGGCGCGCCGGACCCCTATGAGAAACTCCCGCCCATACGGCCGGGGTGGTTCTAGGCGCAGAAGCGACCGCGCGAAAGCGCGTTGCACGAAGTGACCGCGACGGGCCTATCCGCCCGGCAAGGTCGCGCCAAGGGAGTGTGCGGGTCACGCCCGCGCTTCCGCCCGCAAGGGAAAACCAAACACGCCGGGGTCGTTCCCCGGCATCGTTCACAGTCGGCCAACATCGCAGCGGTGGTCGTTACGGTTCGCTGCGGCGCCTCGGTCGAGTGGCTACTCCGGCCGGGTACACGGGGCGGGACCGTGCGGGGCGTCCATGCAGGGGCCCGGGTTGATCGCCGGGACGCGGCTGCAATGAACGGCGGACAGGTGGACACGGACAGGCGCGGGGCACCGCGCACGACCGCGTGAAAGCCACTACCCGGTTGCCGTCGGTTGGGGTGCCACCCCCGCCGCCCGACGACGTTCCGGGCATGACGATAACGGCCACGAGGCCGAGCGATGTTCGCAGCAGTCGATCCGGCCGCGACGGATGGGTCGGCCGTTCGGGGGCGACAACGGTTTTCGACGTGCGGTGAGAAGCGACAGAGCGCGAGCCGCTGCGCCCGGGCAGCGTCATCAACGGGCACCAACGAACCGACGAAGAGATCGACAACGTGATCCCGTTCCCCGCTCGCCGGGGAGCCGTTCGCGCCGAGGCCGTGCTGGCCGCAGCGTAGGACGTAGGAAGCAGCACATCCCGCACGGAATGCCCGCCCGTGCGGTTCACAGGGCTGGGGTGACGATGGCCGCCGGTGAGCCGTCGTCGGTACCGAGACAAGCGCCGGAAACGCTCGTAGTGCTCCAAGCGGACGCCACATGGACCCGGGTTCGACTCCCGGCGCCTCCACCATGGCCTCGCCCACCTCACGGGCTGACACGGTCGCGGACAGGGTCGCGGGGTGGGGCGTGTCTCCCTCCGCGCTCCGTCCCGCGCCCCTGATCGTGACCTGACCGACACCCCTCACCCCGGGGCAATGGGGCTGTGTCCACCGCAACCAGCCGCACACGAGCGGCCACAACCGGCTCCCCCGCGCCGCAAGCGGGGTGCCACGGGTTCGCCCACCGTACCCCAACGGGCGGAGGTCCGATGACGCTGTTGACCCTGATCCTCACCGCCCTGTCCATGTGTGCCGTCGGGATGGTCGCCGCGAACGCCGACCCTCCGGCCGATCCACCCGACCCCGCGGCTCCGCCCGAGGGCGATCCCGCGTCCGACGACACGCCGAAGTCCCTGGAGGACGCTCTCAAGCGGTGGCCGCACCTGCGGAAGGATCTGGCGCCCCGCGTCCAGGCGGCGCTCAACGAGCGGCTCAAGAACAAGCCGCCCGCCGCGCCCGCCATCCCGGACGAGGTCAAGGCGCAGCTCGCCGAGCTCGAGGAGCTGCGGGTCGCGAAGCAGAAGGCCGAGGACGAGAAGAAGTCCGAGTTGCAGCGGCAGATCGAGACCAACGCGGCCATCAAGGCCGAGGCCGACAAGCGGACCCGCGCCGAGAAGGAACGCGCCGACAAGGCCGAGGCCGCGCTCGACTCGTTCCGCCTGGAGTCCGAGATCGTCGGCTACCTCTCGGCGAAGAACAAGGGCATGGGGATCAAGTGGGTCCCGGCCCTCGTTCGGGACCAGTTCACGAAGGTCGACGGGAAGTTCTTCGCGAAGGACCCGGAGACCGGCGCCCCCGTGGGCGTGTCCGAGTTCATGGAAGCGTTCCTCAGGCAGCCCGACGCCGCGCCGTTCCTGCCGCCGCCCGCCCCGGGCAGCGGCGTCACCGGCGGCGGTCGTGCGGGACGTCCCGGAACGCCGACCGCGGCAGACCTGACCCCGGAAGCGGCGATGGCACTGGCGATCCAGCGGCAGATGGGCCGCGTCCCCTCCGCCATCCCGCAGGCGAATCCCGAGCCTCCGCCCGTGGAGCCCCCGCCCGTCAACACGGGGTCGTAACCGGCGCAGCGACAGCGACGCGTAACCCGCCCGCGGCAGCGCCAAGGAGCAAGCGACAGTGCAGACCTATCTCCAGTCCGCGAAGACCTGCGGCAAGAACAACGCCTGGGGCCAGGCGATCAGCCGCACCGTGGACAAGATCCACGACTTCATGGCGCTCCTGCCGATGGCGCGCGTCGAAGGCGCCGGGCTCACGTTCCAGCGCACCGGCCCCGAGGTGACCCCCCACTGGATCACCTACGGCTCCGGCGCCGTCGCCGAGGCCACCCCGACGATCCTCAACGCGCACACCGACCTGGCGCACATGGCCGACGAGATCCGGATCCCCGGCCCGGCGAAGCGGTTCATGTACAGCGCCGAGAACATCCAGGCGCAGACCCAGCAGCTGCTCGAGGCGCAGGTCAACAGCTTCCTCGACAAGGTGTTCAACGGCAACCGGCCGACGGTCACCCTGCCGGTGGCGGTCGTGACCGGCGTCGCGCTGGCGACCGGCGGCGCGGGCCCGTACCTGCAGTGCGGCACCGTGGCCGCGCCCGCCATCGGCCACCTGCGCTGCACCGTGGCCGGCCCCGTCAAGACGCTGGCCTTCCAGGCCCCGAGCGACTCGAGCTACGGCGCGGAGTCGGCGGACCAGGCCGCGGCGCTCCCGGCCGCGTCCCTGATCCTGACGTCGGCGGACGGCATCTCGCAGATCACGGTCAACGTGACCGGCGCGGCGCTGCCGGCGGCGACCATCGAGGGCCAGGTGACGATCTCGACGACCACGTTCGAGTTCGACGGCGTCCGGCGCCTCTGCCCCTCGACGCAGGTGGACACCCTGACCGCCTACGCCGACGGCGACGACTACAGCTTCTCGTACCTGCGGTCCGTGCTGCGCGCCAACCGCGGCCCGAAGGCGACCAAGGTGCTCGCGATGAACCCGCTGCTCTGGGAGCGGCACCGCGCGCTGCAGGACGCCATGCACCAGAACGCCGAGACCGTCGAAATCGGCTACTCGGCCCCCGGCCGGAAGTTCCCCGCGTTCGAGGGCTTCCCGGTGGTCCTGACCGAGGCGATCCCGGCGAACCTGACCAAGGGCGCCGGCACCGCGCTCTCGGAGGTCTGGTGCCTCTCGCTCGGCGTGCCCTCGGGCAACGAGGAGAAGGCCCCGTTCTCGTCCGTCGGCCTCTGCGGCCTGTACGGCGGGGACACGGCGCAGGAGGCGCTCGGCATGTCGTGGCGCGGCTTCTGGATGGAGCCGCTCGCGAAGCCGTCGGGAACGGACTACTACCCCGTGCAGGTCGGCGCCGACCTCGGCCTCGTCTGCTACAGCCCGCCCGGGCTGTCCTGCGTCCGCTACCTCAAGACCACGCCGTGACCGTAGCGGCGGCTGGGAGGGTCTGACGATGAAGCTCGGACGGCTCGAGGTGGTCGGGACGGATGGCACGCGAGTGCCCCACACCGGCATGATCGGCCCGGTCCTGTTCAACCGCGGGGTCTCCGTGTGTGAGCAGGATCTCGACTACCCGCCCGTCCGCAGCGTCCTCGACGGAACCACCCGCCTCCGCGACTACACGGTCCGGCGGTACGATCCGCGCGCCAACCAAGGGGCCGCGGCGCCCGCGCCGACGCCCGCCGCAGAACCCGCCGCGGCCCCTGTTCCCCCCCCACCTCCGCCCCCTCCCCAGCCCCCCGCGCCTCCCCCCACCGTCTCCCCAGCCTCCGATGCCTCCCCGCCGGCCGACGCCGCAGGCGAGAAGCGCAAGGCGTGGGGTCAGAAGATGGCCGAGGCGCGCAAGCGCAAGCGTGCGGCAAGTGGCGGCTGAGGCGGTCGGCAGCAACGCCTCCGCGGTGGCGGGGGCGATCCATGCGTTCGCGGGCGCCTTCCTGCGGCAAGAGATCTTCCGCGGGATGGACACGTTCGCCCGCATGACGAGCAACGCGCTCCGGCGCCAGTGCCCGTCGCGTGAGGCGAAGCAGAGCATCTCTGGCCGCGCCGTGAACCGCTCGGACGGTCCGGTCGCGCACATCCAGTGCGTGAGCCAGATCGGCCCCTGGATGGAGTACGGCACCGGCCTGTACGGACCGAAGAAGGAAACGATCAAGCCGAAGGGCGGGTCGTACATTGCGGCCACCGGCGGCCGTCGCCGTCGTGCGATGCTCCGCTGGAAGACGGACCGCACCAGCTACACCGACTCGTCCGGGCGCACGCGCAAGCTGAACGGGTACATGTACGCGCCCGAGGTATCCGGCATGCCGCCGTCGCCGTGGTTCTGGCCGACGGTGGAGACGATGCTCACGACGCTCCAGGACCACATCCGCAACGCCATCCAGCGGTCCGTCATCCGGGCGTTCGCTGGAATCCCTGGCGCGCGGCTCCTCTCGCCGCGGCTGCCCGGCATGCCCCCTCTCCCGCCGGTGCGCATCAGCGTCGCGAAGAAGGCGGCCAAGGCGCGCCTGGCGGGCGTCAAGCGCATGCAGGCCAAGTTCGCACGGAAGATGGCCGCCGCTCGCACGCGCGGGGCCAGGGGTCGCAGATGAGCTACTGCACCGACGCGGACATTCTGCTCGAGGACCCCGACGCGCAGAAGTACCTCCCCAAGTCGGAGCAGGGCGCCGGCACGTTCTCGCGCATCCGCACGCAGATCGAGGCGCGCATCAACGCCGACCTCGCCGCCCGCACGCCGCCCATCCTCCCCGCCGACATCGTGGACACCGCCGCCCTCAAGAACGCCGAGGTCTACGGCGTGCTCGCGGAGCTCCTGTTCAAGTCGGCGTCGAAGGCGGGCGACGGGATCGACTGGTACACGCAGGAAGCGACCCGCTACCAGCAGATGATGCAGGCGAAGCTGGACGGCCCGATCTCGACGAAGGGCGACACCGTGACCCGCGTCGGGTCGATCCGCCTGCGCCGGTGCTGACGTGGCGTTCAACGACCACCAGATCGAGCACATCGCCGGGTTGCTCCACGCCGCGCTCGTCTCGGCGCGGACCGAGTTCACGACCGGGAAGTACATCGTCTGGACGGCACGCGTGCCGTCCGCGTCCGTCGTCATCGTCCCCGGGGCGGTCCGTGCTCTCTCCGTGAGCGGCACCGTCGCCACGGTGACGGTCGTCCTCGGGGTCACGACCTACGCGCAGATCGCTGCCGACTGGGCCGCATCGGCGGCTGCCTCCGCGCTGGCCTACATCGGCGGCGACGCCGGGACCGTGCTCGCGACCTACGCGGGGGAGACGCTCGCGATCGGCACCAAGGTCGGCGTGCTCGTGCGCGCCCCCCTCGCGCTCACCGCGCCCGAGGGGCAGTTCCCCGTGCTCTGCGTCTACCGCCGCCAGGACGACACGGCCGGGCGGGGGACGGCCCGCGAGGTCGTCACGATGCAGATCGCGGTCGAATACTACCTCGGCCGCGAGTCGGACGACCGCGAGGAGGACGCGTGGAGCGACCTCCCGGCCATCGCCTCGCAGCTGCGCCAAGTCGTCCAACAGAAGCGCCTCGTGACCTACCCGGCCGGGGCGGACGCAGGGAAGACGCTCGCCGTGCTCGCCGGGATCGAGGAGATCCACCTCGCCCCCGTGAAGTACGCGCCCGCGCTCCCGGATGGCTCCGTGAACGGGGCCTATCCCGCGTTCCAGATGGAGATCGTCGCCAAGTACCAGGACCAGAGTTGGACCGGCCGGCGCGCGCTGACCTCCGTCCACCTGGAGCACAACGAGCCGGTCGCCCACGAGGTTCCTGCCACGTCGCAGGGCCAGGGCATCAGCTCCCGCTACACGCCGTAGCGCGAAAGCGCACGACACAGGAGGACACCATGAAGGTCCGCGTTCTGGCGGCCCGGCCCGGGCTGCGCGTTCCGATCACCGATGCGCAGGGGCATCCGCTGCGCGGCGCCCAGGGCGCGATCAGCGTCACGGAGACGGGTCTGCTCTACGAGCACGACGGGCACGAGGTGCCCGGCCCCGTGCTCGTGGACGACTCGCTCAACCTGCGCGAGCAGATCCGCGTCGGGGACATGCGGATCGTCGAGGACGTGCCCGCCCCCGCGCCCGCGCCCGAGCACGTCCCCACGTACCCCACCAAGGCCCGCAGCACGAGGGAAGCGAAGGAGTAGAGCATGACCGTCCCGAGCATCATCTCCGGGCGCACCCCGCGCATCGCCGTTCGCCTCGCCTTCGGGCAGGGCCTCCGGTCCCCGGCCAACGGTCGCGCCCTGGCGGTCGTCGCCGGGAAGTCGGCCTCCGGCACCGGCACCGCGAACATCGTCACCGCCATCGCCTCGACCGACGAGGCGTCCGCGCACTTCGGCCCCGGGACCGCCGGGCACCTCATGTGCGACGGGATCTTCGCCGTCGACGCGCGGGCGAAGGTGTGGGCCGTCATCGCCGGGGACAGCACGGCGACCGCGGCCACCCGCACGATCGTCATCAGCGTCCCGCCGGTTTCGGCCGGGACGCTGCACTTCCGCGTCGAGGACACGATCATCCCGCTGGACTGCACGGCGGCCGAGCCGCTCGACACCATCGGCGCGGCCCTCGTCACGGCGTCCGCGGCGTATCCGAAGCTGCCGGTCGTCATCACCTACGACGCCCCGACCGACACGATCACCCTCACGTCGAAGGACAAGGGCACGCAGACGGTCGGCACCAAGTGGCGCGCCTACGACCTCCCGGGCGGCCTCACGTTCACGCCGTCGAGCGGCACGCTGAACACCGCCGGCGGCGCGAACGAGCTCGACTGGTCGGCGGCCTACGCGGCGCTCAGCGCGTGCGGCGAGCAGATCGACATCGTCCTGCCCGCGACGAACATCACGGCCGCGTTCACGGTCGCGACCACGGGCCTGCGCGACCGCGTCGTTGCCGCGGCGCAGCCCGGCGTCGAGAAATGGTGGTCGGTCGTCATCGGGCAGACCGACTCCGCCGCCACCGCGACGACCCAGGCCGACAGCTTCGACCTCGGCACGGTGAACCCCGCGACCGAGCCCGGCTACTGGTTCGCGATCCAGTGGGCCAAGGGCAACTACGGCCACCCGTGGGTCATCGCGGCCCGCGTCGCCTCCGCCCGCTGCTGCGACACCCGCACCAACCCGAACAAGCGGTGGTGCGAGATCCTCGGCGGCCGGACGATCC
This sequence comes from Chloroflexota bacterium, assembly GCA_021812735.1. The sequence goes on from JAKAMV010000318.1 coordinate 7,586, forward strand.
CCGGCCTCACGATCCCCGTCGCCGACTCCGACTACCCGACCGACGCCGAGATCGAGACCTGCCTCTCCAACGGCGTCAGCCCCATGGCATACGACAAGGTGGCCGAGTCCGGCCGCGTCGTGTGGCCGGTGACCTGCAAGCACGTCACGGGCGGTGCCTCCGATTTCCGGGCGTCGGAGACGAACATCCCCGACACCACGGTCTACGCGGCGCGCTACATCAAGACGCAGTTCGCCGATCAGGACTGGGAGTACTACTCCGACGACAACGCCGACGGGACGATCCCCGACACCCTGGCCGAACTGACGGTCACGCCGTCCATGGCGTGCTCGTTCTACGAGGGCGTCTACAAGGGCCCGGTCCTCTCCAAGTACCTCGACCAGACCTACCTCGACGTATCGGGCGTCCAGCACGACATCAGCGACCTCATCGACGCGAGCGGCTCCGCCGGAGTGCTCGACGTGCTCGGCCCCATCCTGGTCAAGCGGTGGCTGCGCGCCATCGGTCTCGACCTCCGCGAATACGGCACCGGCTAACCGCCTGAACGGCGAGGAGTGAAGTCATGGAAGTCAAGCACGCAACGCTGTTCTACCGCGGTTCCAAGCGCGCCCTCATGGAGGACATCAACTTCAACGAGACGAGCACCGCGAAGATCCGCCAGTTCATCGGCGCCGACGCCATCGAGCGGAGCAAGGTCAGCCCGAAGGCGGCGATCAGCTTCACCTGCGGCATCGAGGACACCGGCGCGCCGCAGTACCGCCTCGACCTGCGCCGCGGCGAGGAGATCAGCCTCACCTGGGCCGGAGCCGACAACGTGCGCCACGAGCTGTGGGGCATCGTCCAGTCGGCCGAGGAAGGCGATCCGAAGGAGGGAGAGCACCGGCTCAGCGTCTCCATTGACGCCGTGATCAAGTCGCCGCGCTAGACGCGGCGGCAAGAGGGAGGGTGAAGTGAAGGACGAGAAACCTACCGATCTGGCGTCCCTGCTCGGGAAGAAGGGCAAGCCGATCCCGCTCGTGGTCGAGATCCCGACCTACCCGGGCCACCCGGTCGGCCTGCGCCCGCTCACGGAGAGGGAGACCGAGACCGCGCACGACCTCGCGCTCGCGCACTGCCGGGCGCGGGGTCTGTTCGGCGGCGGCGACGAGGAGTCCGCGGCGTCGTTGTCCCAGGTGCTCGGCACCAAGTCGGGCCGCACCGACGCCGACAAGCGGGCGCGCAACGTCGGCGCCATGGCGATGATCGCCACGTCGGAGCTCGGCTACGCCATCCAGGTCGAGGAGGTCGCCATCTCCCTCTGCGTGAGCGCGACCGACCTGCGCCACGTCGTCGAGACGGGAGACCAGCTGCGTGACCAGCTCGAGCGGCCCGAGATCGAGTACCTCGCCGAACGCCTCGAGCAGTTCATGAAGGACCGCTCGCCGTCGCGGACGCACCTCACGCGGCAGCAGGTCAAGGAGGTCGTTTCTGCCGCAAAAAAAGGGCAGAGGCCGACGGTGACGTGGAGCAACTGCGATGCTTCCACGCTTCTGGACTTCGTGACTATTTCGATCGAGACCCTCGTGACGTGTGGTGGGGGGACGTCTACCTCTTCCACTTCCGATGGGCCCGCGCCCGCGCCCTGATCGAACCCCCCATCAGCCACCGCTGCCCGCTCCTGGGCGGCCGGAAGTGACCCACCATGATCGGCAACGTCCTCCCCCTCAACGTGGACATCAACGCCCGGGGCGCGACGCGCTTCGCCGCGGAGATGGGCCGGGCCGAACGCGCCACCGCAGGGGTGGGACGCGCGGCCGGCGGAATCCACACCGTGATGGGGCGGCTGGGCGGGATCAGCCGTAGTGCCATGGGCGGAGTCGGTCGCGTCGTCGGCGCCGCCGGCGGCTGGATGGGGCGTCAGATGACCGGGCTGCCCGGCATGCTCGGCATGGGCCTCGGCGTCGCGGGGATC
>JAKAMV010000319.1 GCA_021812735.1 Chloroflexota bacterium
GATCTAAGTCGAGCTCGTCCTGGTCCATCGGCTGCTGGGTCATCGCGCCTCCCCCGTGCTTATCTGCATAGCGCCGTTATGTATAGCGCAGTTATGCACACTGCAGCTAAGGTGTCAAGCCCCGGTCTTGGCGTGAGGCGCGACGCCGCGCGAGCAAGCCTCCGCCGTGACACAAGAGGTGGCACGGCGGGGGGCGAGGATGGTCCCGTGACCGACACCATCGCCCCGCCCGACCTCGCCACGCTGCCCCTGCCGGCGCGCGAGAGCCACTCCTCGCTCTCGGCCTACGCGGCGTGCCCGCGCCGGTACGCCTTCCGCTACGTCGCGCGCCTGCCGGGCGAGGTGCCCCGCTGGTGGTTCACGTTCGGGTCCGCGGTCCACTGCGCCTTCGAGGCGTTCGACCGGGCCCGGGTCCGCGCGCGGCTGGACGGTGCGGGGGCGCCCGGGCTCGACGTGCTCAACCGGGCCTTCGGCGATGCGGTCGACGCCTCCGGCTGCGAGCCCGAGGAGGCCGCCCGGTACCGCGCCCGTAGCGAGCCCGTCCTGCTGGCCTACCTCCAGCGGGCCGCCGCGTCCGACGCGGAGCCCGTCGGGGTGGAGCTCGGCTTCGGCGTCGACGTGCCGGTGCCGGGGGACGAGACCCCGGTGCGCCTCGTGGGCTACGTCGACCGCATCGACCGGCGGCCCGACGGCGCTGTCGAGCTGATCGACCACAAGACCGGGAAGCTGCGCTCCCAGGAGGAGGTGGACCGGGACCGCCAACTCACGGCCTACGCCTTCGCCTGCGCCCGGGGCGCGCTACGCGACCCGGCGACGGGCGAGGCGCTTCCGGCCGCGGCGCGCCTCGGGCTCCACTTCGCGGAGGCCGGCGTCACGGTCTGGACCACGCGGTCGGCCGAGGAGCTCGACGCGTTCGGGGCTCGGGTGGCCGACGAGGTCGGGGCCATCCGGCGCCGCGAGTTCGGCCCACGGCCAGGCACGGCGTGCCGGTGGTGCGAGTACCGCGCCGCCTGCCCGGATGCGTCACCGCCGACGCCGTGACCGATCCCGCCAACGCGCGCACGCCGGCCCCCGGCGGGCAACCGCGTGCTGATCGCGATGCTGCAGCTCGCGGCGGCCGGGATGGCCGGGCTCGAGGTTCTCGCAGTCCACACTGGCGCGCCCCGCGGAAGCGCTCCGCTCGCCGATGCCGAGGGCCTCCTCGCGGAGCTCACGGGGGGCAGGTCATGTGCCCCGACGGGTGGGGGCGAGCGGGACGCCCGGCGCCCTGGGCGCAGCTGCGCTCAGACCCGGGCGGGGACGTCCCAGCGCGTCGCCGCCAGGAGCTCGAGCGCGGCGCCCAGGCCCTCCACCGCCGCGTCCGCGGTGGCGCAGCCGCCCGCGCTCTCCGCAGCGGGGCCGGGGCGCGAGGCCGCCCGGTCGAACACCGTCCACGTCCAGTCGTGCGGCGCACCCAGCCAGGCATCCGGCAACGGCGGGCACACCACCAGCACGAGCCCGCTCGACGGGTCGGCGGCGGTGTACCAGACGGCCTTCGACATCGGGTCCTCGCCTGCGCCCCAGCGCAGCGCGGACAGGGTCGGGTGGGAGGCGAGCGCGGAGCGGAAGGCGGTCGTGGCGCGGTTCACCGGGATATCACCTGCTTCTTAACGGTTCGCTGGCTGGACGCCCGAATAGTGGGGCATGCGGGGCGCGGGGTCCAGCGGCCGGTGTTGACGTGTGGACGGTCGTCCGCGTGGCGGTCGCCGGGACCGCCATGATCGCGCCAACCGCGGCGCGGCGCCATGCGACGATGTCCCGGGACAGAGCGACGGAGGGAGGGGCACGGGTGGCGGCATGGGGCGGGATTCGGAGACGGCGCGCACGAGACGAGTCGCGCGCTCGACGGTCGGCAGCGCGCCTGGCGGCGGCCCTCGCGACGACGGCGGCCCTGGCCCTTGGCGGCTGTGCCCCAGCCGCAACGCCCGCGGCGGTCTCCGCGCCCGTCGCAGCGGAGGCGCCCGCGACCCCCGCGGCGTCGTCGGCACCCGCGGCGTCGTCGGCACCCGCGGCGGGCTCGTCAGCGGTACCGTCCGCCGCTCCCACCTCGCTCGCCCCGTCGCGCGCCACGAGCAAGCCTGCCGTCGCCGGAGCTTCGGCCACCGCGCGGCCGAAGGCGATCACCCAGCGGTTGCCGGGCGAGCCGAACCCGTTGCTCACGCCCGGCGCCCTCAACCCGGACGTCACGCAGGCGACCATCCGGTCCACGATCTGCGTCTCGGGCTGGACCGCGACGGTCCGGCCGCCGTCGGCCTACACGACGGCGCTCAAGGTCCAGCAGATCGAGCAGTACCGCTATGCGGACACGCGAACGTCCGCCTACGAGGAGGACCACCTGATCCCGCTCGAGCTGGGCGGTGCTCCGGACGACCCGCGAAACCTATGGCCGGAGCCGTACACGGCGACCCTGGCCAACGGGACGCCGGTGGGGGCGCGCGTCAAGGATCAGTACGAGAATGCCCTCCGCGCCGAGGTCTGCGCGGGCGCGCTGAGCCTGGCGGCCGCGCGGTCGCGGATCGGCGACCACTGGGTGCACGCCCTGCTGGGCATCCCGCTGGCCGGCGGCTCGACAGCGCCGACCTCGGCGCCGGCGGCGGCCACGCCGCGCCCGACCGGCCTCCCGCCGAGCGGGACCCTGTTCGTACGGTTCGCGAGCCTGCCGTCGCCCGCCGTCCGCGGCACGGCCGCGACCATGTCGGCGGCGACGGAGCCCGGGGCGGTGTGCTCGGCCACGGTCATCTGGCCATCGGGCACCGTGTCCGGGGCGGCGGGCCTGAAGACGCGACCGACCGCCGGGTCTGACGGTCTCGTGGCCTGGACGTGGAACGTGGCTGCCAATACGCGGACGGGCACGGCGAGGGCCTCGGTGGCCTGCACGCTCGGGTCGTCGGTCACCGTGACGGCGTCGTTCCCGCTGCAGTAGCCTGACCCCAGCTGGACTCGCGAACTCTGCATTCCGGGCTAGGACGTATTTCCCGCGTCCCCAGCCCACAACAAAGCGCGGGCTGGATCGTTCCCCTGTGTGCGGCGACCCTGCCGCGATCAACGGAGGTCTCGCCCATGCGACGACTCGCGCTCGTCAGCGCGCTCGGTCTGATGCTGCTCACCAGCTCGTCGGTGTTCGCCGCGACCGGCAGCCATGCCACGGCCGCCGCGCACCACACCACGGCCGCCAGCCATGTCACGACCGCCAACCAGACCTGGCGCGCGACGCTGCCCAGCACCACCGTCACCACCGACCCGAACGCGACCCCGGCCACGACCGTGTCCGTCCGCGGCGGCGCCACCCTCGCCCTCGTCGGCAACGGCACGCGCGGCAGCGTCGCGGTCAAGCTCTACGGCGTGAAGCCGAAGTGGACAGTCACGGTAACCGTGGCCGGCACGACCCTGACCATCAGCCATGACAAGTTCAAGATGGCGGCAAACGGCGTCCACCGGTTCTGGCTGTCGAAGGCCGAGGTCGCCGCGCTCAAGACCGCGATCGCCAGCAAGGCCACCCTGACGGTGAACGTCACGGTCACGCCGCCCTCGCCCGGCACGGCCGCCACGCTCACCGGCACGTTCGCCAAGGTCACGCACAACTAGCCCGCAGCCGCCCGACCGCCGCGGGGCTCCGGCCCCCGACGGCTCTCGGGCCTAGCACGCAACGCCCGGGCTCCGGCCCGGGCGTTGTCATGTCCGGCCATCGTGCCGGGTCCGGCCATCGTGCCGGCCCGCCGGCTCCGCCGGGATGCCGTCTGATCCATCCGGCGCGAATGGATCAGACGGCACATTGCCTCGGGTCGGGCCGGCGCCTAGAGTCTGGGGACTTGACGGGATCTGTGACGCGGCGGGGGCACTTCACAGGGCTTTGGGGCTGGCCGCCGCGGGATCCGGGGCCAGCTCAGCGCAGATCCGGAGGCGGACGCATGCCAGTCCGAGGAGGGCCGCTTCGAGCCCCGCAGGGCCCAGAGGCGCGGACGCACCGCCGGCCCTCCATGCCGTCACGGCCAGGGCGGGCGATCGCGAGCGGCCCCGCGACTCCGGCGTCCCGTCGCCGTTCGGTGCGGGCGCGAGCGGAGTTTCCGTGCGAACCCCGATGAGCGCAGGCGAAGCCTGCCGATACGATGGCCTAGCGGCGTGCCATCCGCCCGTCCCCCCCTGCGTCTGACGAGCACCGAGCAGCTGGAGTTGAACGTGACCCGGAGGTGCGCACCGCCCAAGCCCGCCTGCTGATGGCCCGGCGACGGCACGGGAGCGCCGACGGCGCCGACCGTGCCCGCAGGGCATGCCCAATCGCCCTCAGGTGCTGAAAGGAGCCCAACCCGTGCCTCGCGCACGCAGCGCGCTGTCTGTCCTTGCGTCCGCCGTGCTGGCCGCCGCCAGCCTCGCCGTCCCGCTCGCCGCCCCCGTGCCGGCGGTCGCGGGCGTCTCGTACTCGGTCGCCTACGTCAACGCCACAGGGACGGTCGGGACCGACACCTCCTGCGCGGACCCCGGCTACACCACGATCGGCGCCGCGATCGCTGATCTTGGCGGGGCGCTCGCGACCGGGGCGACCATCAACGTGTGCGCCGGCACCTACGACGAGCACGGCCTGACCGCAAGCACGGACGTGACGCTCGTGGGCGCCGGGGCCGACACGACGGTCGTTGACGGGCAGCAGCTGGGCCAGATCCTGGCGGTCACCGGCAATGTGACCGTCACCGGGATGACCTTCCAGAACGGGAAGGGCGCGGCGTCCGCGAACGGCGGCGCCATCTCGGCGAGCGGCGACGTCCGGGTCACCGACGCGATGTTCATCGGCAACGCGACCGGAGCGAGCAGCTCGGGCGGCGCGATCTGGGCCGGCGGCAGCGTGATCGCGGAGCGGGTCGCCTTCTCCGGCAACACGACCAGCGTCAGCGGTGGCGCCGTCGCAGCGACCGGTGCCATCTCCCTGGTGAACGCGACCGTGTCCGGCAACACCGCCAGCGTCGGCGGCGCCGCCTACTCCAACACCCGGGTCGAGGCCTTCTTCTCGACCATCGCCGGGAATACGGAGGCGAGCGGGGCGCCCCTCGTGAGCCAGTCCAGCACGGTCACGTTCGGCGGCGACATCCTGGCCGACAACAGCTCCCCCAACTGCGCGGGCAACTTCACTGACGGCGGCGGCAACATCTCGACCGACGCCAGCTGCACCTTCGGCGGTGTCGGCCTGAACTCCGTGTCCGACCCCACCCTCAGCCTCGGGGCGCTCGCGGCCAACGCGCCCGGTGCCGTCGAGACGATGGCCCTGGCCAGCGGGAGCCCGGCGATCGACCTCGTCGCCTGCGCAACCAGGCCGTTCAGCCCGGTGGTCAACTCCGGCGCCAACCTCGGCGTGGACGCCCGAGGCGTGACGCGCCCGCAAGGAACCGCCTGCGACGCCGGCGCCTACGAGTACGTCTACCCGGTGAAGACGGCCCAGACCATCACGTTCCCGCAGCCCAGCGACATCTCCTACACGGACACCGGCGTCGCGGTGTCCGCCACCGCCAGCTCCGGGCTTTCCGTCTCCTACGCCTCGCTGACCGCATCGGTCTGCTCGGTGGGGGCGATCACGGGCGCCATCACGATCGTCGCCGCGGGGACCTGCACGATCGAGGCCACCCAGGCCGGGGACGCGACATACGCCGCCGCGACGCCGGTTGACCGGAGCTTCGCCATCCTGCCGGCCAACCAGACCGTCTCCTTCACCAGCACCGCCCCGACGAACGCGATCGTCGGCGACACGTACGTCCCGACCGCATCCGCGACCAGCGGCCTCACCCCGGTCATCACGGTTGACGCGTCAAGTAATGCGGTGTGTTCCATCAGCGGCAGCACCGTCACCATGGACGGCGTCGGCACCTGCACGCTCAACGCGGACCAGAAAGGCAACACCGACTGGAACGCCGCGACCACGGCGACGCAGTCCTTCGCCGTCTCGGCCGTTCCCAAGATCGCCACGACCACGAGTGCGGCCGTCTACGACGGCGCGACCCACACCCCATGGGCCGGCACCGAGACGGCCGGGGCCACCGCCTACGGCACGTCCGCGGTGATGACGGTCGGCGTGAACAGCCTCGTCGTGCAGGTCCCCACTGGCACCGTGACCTACACCTGGTACGCCAACGGGACGTGCTCGGGCGCGGCCTTGGGCTCGTCTGACACCGTGACCCTCAGCGGTGGCACCGTCCCGGACTCGGCCTCCCTGACGCCGCTCGCCGCCGGCACCTATAGCCTCAAGGCTGCGTACTCGGGCGACACCAACTACGCCGCCTCCATGAGCGTGTGCAGGGCGTTCACGGTCCTGCCGACGCCCGCGCCCATCGTCATCGCGCCCGCGCCCACCCCGCAGGTCGCCCTGAAGGTCAGCGCGAGCCCGTCCACCCTGGCTGGGCCCGGCAGCGCCACGTTCACCTACACCGTGACCAACCCCGGAACCGTGGCGCTCGCCAGCGTCGCCGTGACCGACTCCGCCTGCACGCCCGCGTACGCCTCGGGCGACGCCAACGCGAACCACCTGCTCGACCCGGGCGAGACCTGGACCTACGCGTGCACGGCCGCGCTGAGCGCGACCACGACCGACGCCGCCACGGCGACGGGCAGCTACGGCGGCGCCACCGCCACCGCGACGGCGAGCGCGACGGTCACCGTGTCGTCGGCGGCGGCTCCCACGCTGACCTCGCTGATCGGGGCCGGCGTGCTCCGCGGTCCGACCGGATTCGGCACGGCCTCGGTGATCGTCCGCCGCGGCACGTACGCCACGCTCCTGATCCGGACCAGCCCCGCGCTCGCCGGCAAGGCGCTCGGCATCTGGGTGATGACCCGGACCCAGGGCTGGCACCGGCTGACGTCCCGCCTCGTGGCGGCCGACGGCACCGCCCGCTACTTCTTCCGGGTGACCCAGTGGACCGCCGTCCGGGCGAGCTTCGCCGACGGCCAGACGACCGCCTGGAGCCACGGGCGGATCGCCACCGCCCGCTGACCCCGAGCCCGTGGCGGCGCCCGCGAGACCCGCGGCGCCGCCCGGCGACCGCCGGCCCCTCGGGCCTACACCTAGCACGCAACGCCCGGGCTCCGGCCCGGGCGTTGTCATGTCCGGCCATCGTGTCGGCTGACCGCGCTAGACAGCACGAAGCCCCGGCAGGCCTCAGGCCGGCCGGGGCTTCGCCGTTCCGTCAGCCGTTGACGCGCTCGAACTCGCGCATGAACGCGACGAGGTCGGTCACGCCCTGCTCCGGGAAGGCGTTGTAGATGGAGGCGCGCATGCCGCCCACGGCGCGGTGGCCCTTGAGCCCGTCGAAGCCGGCGGCCGTGGCCTCCTTGACGAACCTCTTCTCCAGGTCCTCGGTGGCGAGGCGGAAGGTGACGTTCATCTGGCTTCGGCTGTCGGGCTGCGCGGTGGGCTTCCAGAAGCCGGTCCGGTCCAGCTCGGCGTACAGGGCGCCGGCCTTGCGGGCGTTGACCGCCGCGATGCCCTCGAGGCCGCCGTTGGCGCGCAGCCACTTGACGACGAGGCCAAGCACGTACACCCCGAAGGCGGGCGGGGTGTTGTACATGGAGCCGTTCTCCGCGTGGACCGCGTAGTTCAGCATGGTGTGGAGCGACTTGGCGGAGCGCGCGAGCAGTTCATCGCGGACGATCACGAGGGTCACGCCCGAGGGGCCCAGGTTCTTCTGGGCGCCCGCGTAGACGAGGCCGAACTTCGAGATGTCGACCGGCCCGCTGAAGATGTCCGACGAGGCGTCGGCCACGAGCGGCACGTCCTCGGGCACCTGCGGCAGCCGGTGCCACTCGGTGCCCTCGATCGTGTTGTTCGCGGTCATGTGGACGTACGCGGCGCCCGGCGTGAACTCGAGCTCGGCGTCGGTCGGGATCCGGTTGTAGCCGGTGTCCGCGGTGGACCCGGTCTCGTGGGTGGCCCCGACGCGCTTGGCCTCCTTGAGCGCCTTGTCGGCCCAGCTGCCGGTCATGATGTAGTCGGCGGTCCGGCCCTCGGTCAGGAGGTTGAGCGGCACCATCGAGAACTGGAGCGTGGCGCCGCCCTGGAGGAACAGGACCTTGTAGTTGTCCGGGATCCCGGCCAGGGCGCGGATGTCGGCCTCGGCCGCGCCGATGATCGCCTCGAACGGGGCAGACCGGTGGCTGATCTCCATCACCGACATCCCCACGCCGGGCAGGGCGATCAGGTCGCGCTGGACCTCCTCGAGCACGGGCAGGGGCAGGACGGCGGGTCCCGCCGAGAAGTTGTAGATCCGGTCGGTCACGGGTTCGGTCTCCTTGGCGTCGGCGGCGGGCTCGGCAAGCTGGCGAGGTGCGAGCTGGGGCGGTATGGGTCGAGGCGACTAGATCGCCACCAGCTGCAGGCTAATGATGTTCGCATCTGCGCGCCGGATCGCGTCGAGCTGGGCATCCGCGGGAGCGTGGTCCACGTTGATCCGGGCGATGGCGGCGGCGGCGCCCTCGAACACGATGTTCTCGGTCTCCTGGGCGTTGATGCCGCCCCGGCCCAGCTCGGCGAAGACGCCGGCCAGGACACCCGGCTTGTCCTTGTGGCGGACCACCAGAGTGTGGCTGGCGGGCGTCTGCATCGCCAGGTTGACGACGTTCGGGACGCGCCCGGTCTCCTTGAACGAGCGGACGATTCGGACGGTCTCGGCCGCGATCGCCTCCTGCGCCTGCTCGGTTGACGCGCCGATGTGGTGCGTGCCGTAGACGAGGCCCGTGCCGTGGTCTCGGGCCAGCGCGAAGTCGAACTCGGCGGTGGCGGCCGCGGGCTCGCCCGGGTAGACGTCCAGGCCCACGCGGAGCCCCCGCTCGCGGACGGCAACGGCCAGCGCGTCGTGGTCCACCACCTCGGCGCGAGCGGTGTTGACCAGCATCGCGCCGGGCCTCAGCCGGCCCAGCAGGTCAGCGTTGACCAGGTTTCGGGTGTCGGCGGCCAGCGCCAGGTGGACGCTCAGGATGTCGGCCGCCTCGGCGACGGCGGCCGCGGACGGCGCGATGGTGACGCTCGAAGCTCGGCCGGTCGTCTCGATGCCGTACGCGCGCAGGTCCACGTCCGGCTTGCCCTCGAAGCGCCTCGACCAGATCACCAAGTGCATGCCGAAGGCCTGGGCGCGCCGCGCCACCTCCTGGGCGATGCTGCCGAAGCCCAGCAGGCCGAGCGTCCGGCCCTGCAGGCCAGCGGCCTTGCTGAACTCCTTCTTGTTCCACTGCCCGGCGGCGAGCGCGGCGGCGTTGTCGGGGATCCGCCGGTCGAGGGCGAGGATCAGCCCCATGGCCAGCTCCGCGACGGCCACGGCGTTCTTGCCGGGGCAGTTGGAGACGTAGACGCCGTGGGCCGAGGCCGCTGCGACGTCAATCGTGTTGTAGCCGGCACCCGCCCGCACGACCAGCGCCAGGCTCGGGCTCTCCATCATGGCCGCGGTCACCTTGGTGGAGCGCACCACGAGGCACTCGGCGCCGGTGGCGAGCAGG
>JAKAMV010000320.1 GCA_021812735.1 Chloroflexota bacterium
CTGGCGGCGCGTCCGATCCCACCCTCCAGGCGCTCGACGCGGAGGGTGATGACGTCAACCCGAATGTCCTGACCGTCGTGGACCAACTCGAGAAGGCCACGGCCGCCGTGAAACGAACATGGGTCAACAACGCGGAGGCGACGGCCGTCCGGTGTGATGATGAGTCGCAGCCTGACCTTCGGGTTCAGCCGTGAGATGGTGGCTCAACGCTCGCGCGATCAAACTGCTGCTCCTCGTCTCGATCCTCACGGTTCTGCTCTTGGTCCTCCCAGTTTCCGCCCTAACCGCAACGCCCAGCCCGGGTGGCGCAACACTCGCCCTTGCCGCAATGGCTGCGCTAGCACTGCCAGCGTCTATTGGTTGGGCACTCTCGCGAGGTGACGAAGGACTTGAACGGCGCGCCATCCGACCAACCGCGGCGGCAGACCTCGGTCTCGTGCTGGCGTTGGTCGTTGGTGTGGTTACGCTTGAGGGCGTCCTCTGTGCAGCCGGACTCGCGGCCGCCGGCCTCGTCGCGGCGCGGGCGGCATTGACCTACACAGGGATGATGCTCATTTCGGCGTCGTTCGGTGGGTGGGGAAGCGCTGCCATCGTGCCGGCGATCTACTTCACATTTGTGTTGGTCGTCGGGGGCGGAAGTGACGTGGACAACCCGGCAGCGTGGGCATGGATAGGCGCGCCAGGGACGAACGCGGCGGCAATGGCGGCGGCCGCGGGAACGTTTCTGATTGGCGTCATCGCCCGTGCGCGGTGGGCTCTGCGGTAGCCGGCCGCCCGAAGTTGACCGGCCACGCCTTTCGCGCTCATCGGCCCGGTCGGGCGTGTTCCAGGAGCCGTGCCCGGTGGTCAGGTAAAGACCCACGACCGCGCGAGCGCTGATCTCGGCGTCCAGTCGTGGTTGCCGTTGAAGTCCAGCTCGTTGGTCGGCGTCGACTGTGCCCCGCACATCATCGACATGCCGGCGTTCGTGTCGCGGTGGCCAAGCCCGAGGGTGTGCCCGAGCTCGTGCGCCAGGGGGAGGCCGATCGTCGCTAGACGTCACGTGCCGCTTCAAGGCATGCGCTTCGGAACCCTCTGGTCCGCGTCGGGCGGCGGGCCGTCGTCGACCATCCGATGGCAGCGGCCGTCGGGCACGAGCGGCGTCGGCGAGGCCTCGGCGGATGTGGTCGCCAGCGGCCAGCGCCGGCGTTACGTGCGGTACACCGAGCTGATTGCGTTGTTGAAGGTGGGGGAGAGGGTCGGCGCGTACCCGTTGCAGCAGAACGTGAGGAGGTATCCGCCGTGGAACCAGTCCGTGTAGAAGACGCCGGACGCGTTGTTGATGGCGATGTAGGACTCGATCCGGTCGTTCCAGCCGATGAGCGCCAGTGCATCGTAGTTCTGGGAGATGACCATGTACGATCCCTGGTAGAGCTGGGATGAGAAGATCTCCACGTAGTCGCTGGAGGCGGACGCTGTTGCCGGCGCGGTCGTGGCCGAGCTCGCGGAGGGACCCGCGGCACGGGCGCGCTCGAGCGCGGCGGCAGAGCGGAAGCAGTGGATGCGCGGGAAGTCGCGGTCATGGCAGTAGTAGTCGGCGATCATGGTGACCGCGATAGGGCTGCCCTCCAGGTCGGCGGCGATGCTCGACTGGGCGCCTGACGCGGCGGCGGGCGCAGCAGCAGACATGAGCCCCGCGATGGCGAGGACGATGGCGGCACGGTGCATGGGAACCCCTCGGCTCGGCGTGGCGGCGGACGCGCGTCGAGCGTGAGCCGAGACGGCCGTCAGAGCGATGGGGCGGCTCCCTTGCCCGGGCCGAGGGTTCCACCCCATCGACCGCGCGCAGCTCGAGCCACACGATGAGGCCGTCATGGACCGCGGCGGTCGCGGTCGTCGCGCTCGCGTGCGGCGTCTACTCGCTCGCCGTGGCCGCCACCGCGGTGCTCGAGCCGGGGATCACGGTCGATGGGACAGGCTCCGTCGTGCTCTCGGTCGACCCGCAGGAGTACGGGTGGGCGTACGGCGTCCGACCCGGCGACCGAGTGGTCTCCACCCGCGGGGCGGGCCAGCCCGGCGGTGCGGCGATCACCGTCGCCGACGCGTCCGGCCAGCTCGAGGCGAGCGAGCGCGGGCCCGAGGTGCGCCTGCGCGTTACGGCGCCGCTGGCGCTCGGCGCGATCGTGGCGGCACTCTTCGGGTTCGGCCTCTCGGCCCGCCGCAGCCGCCGTGCCCCGGCACTGGTCGTGGTGGCACTCGCGTGCGCGGCCCTGCCCCTGTACCTCGCGGACCCCTCGACTCCCTCAGCCGCCGTCGTCCTGCTCGGCGTCGTGGCGCCCCCGGTGGAAGCTGTTGGCAGGGCGACCCGGCGGCGGGCTCTCGTCATGCTATGGCTCGCCGCGGCCACGGTCGTCGGCGCTTGGTGGGTCGACCTGCGGCTGTCCCACGCCTGGAGTCCCCTCCCCGTCGGAGCGGGCGCAGCGGCTCTCACGGTCGTGGGCGGGGTCGTCGCTGCGGCGAGGGCTGCCGACGTGAACCGGCAGCGCGCCGTCCGCCTGGCGTCGCAGACCCAGTTCCTGGACATCGCGGTGGTCGCCGCCTCAGCTGTCGTCTTCGTGTCGCTCGCGACCCTCGACGCGCCTCTCCCCGTCACCCTCCTAGCGTCGCTCCTGCCGATCGCCGTGTACGCGCCCGCTCGGCGCATCATTCCGAGGCTCGCCGACCGGCTCGTCTTTGCCGACCTGCGGGAGCGCGAGTCGATCCGTGCCACAGAGGAGGAGCGGGCAAGGATCGCCCGAGACATCCATGACGACCCGCTCCAGGCGATCGCGGGCGTGATCCGCTCGCTCGATGATCCGACTGCTGACCGTGCCCAGGCGCGCGAGTCGCTGCGGGAGGTGGCTACGCGGCTCCGCACGGTCGCCACGGACCTGCGCCCGCCGGTCCTCGACGACCTGGGCCTGGTCCCAGCCATCGAGGACGGATGCCGCCGTGCTGGCGGCATCGAAGCGACGGCGGTGATCGAGAACGCGTCCGGCTACGGCGCGGCCGGCCGTCCCCCGGCCGAGGTCGAGCTCGCCGCGTTCCGGGTGGTGCAGGAGGCGCTCGCGAACGCCGCGAAGCACGCGCCCGGCAGCCGTGTCGCCGTGACCGGGTCGGTGTCGCACCACGCCATCGCGCTCGACGTCACCGACGACGGGCCCGGGATGCCGCCTCCGAGGGCCGGAGAGGCCCTCGCTGAGGGGCGCCTGGGGATCCCGTCGATGCGGCGCCGCGCCGAGGCCATCGGCGCTCAGATCACCATCGAATCGCGCCCCGGACGCACGACCGTCCGTCTCCGGTGGTCCGCATGAGCGTCCGCGTGGCCATCGTCGAGGATCACCCCGTGGTCACCCGCGGGCTTCTCGCCGCGCTCGGCGCCCGAGAGGGCATGGAGCTGGTCGGGTCGGCCAAGACCCTCGCCGAGGCGCGGGCGCTGTTCGCCTCGACGCCGTCCGACGTCGTGCTCCTCGACCTGCGGCTGCCGGACGGGTCGGGCGTCGAGCTCCTGCGCGAGTCGGACGGCGAGGGGCCGGCCTTCGTCGTGCTCTCGAGCTTCGTATCCCCCGAGTACGTGTCCGCGGCCATCGCGATGGGTGCGAGCGGGTTCCTCCTCAAGACGTCCGAGACAGAGGACATCGAGGCCGCCGTCACGACCGCGGCCGCGGGCGGCCTCGCGTTTACCGCCGAGCAGCTCCGGGACGCCCGGCGTGCCGCCTGGGCACCGCTCACCGCGCGCGAGCGCGCCGTGATCGCGGGCGTCATGGCGGGTCGGTCGAATGACGAGCTGACGGGCGACCTTGGGCTGTCGAGGAAGACCGTCGAGGGCTACATCACGCGGCTGCTCGCGAGGTACGGCCTCGCGACTCGGACCGAGCTCGCGGTCATGGCCCAGCGCGACCTGTTGCTCGAGCTGCCGACGGCAGAGCGCCGTCGAGGCCAGCTCCCCGACCGCGGCTGACGGGCGCCGGCGCTCACGATCGCGGCCCGTGCGGCGGAATGCGCGGAGGGCCGAAGCGTGAACCCGAGTAGGGGTGCCGCAAGACTGCGCCCGGTCCCGTGGTGGCTCGCACGGCGGCCATGGCGTGCCGAGGGTTTCACCCCATCGCGCCGCGGTCGGGGGCGTGCGACGCTCCGAGCGAGCCGACGGGCTTATGCCCCAGGGGGAACGGCGCCAACGGCGAGGACGGCCGCCGCCTCCGTCTGGAGGCCAGTGCCATCCTCGCCGTCCCTGCTCCAAGCGGGCCCCGACGCGGGTCCCCCAGCCCATCACCGCTCGTCCGCGCGTCGGAGGGACACAGGGTCGGGATGCGCGCGATCAGTCGGGTCATGTTCCAAACGAACGCCGAGGGCCTGGAGTCCGACCCTCGAGGCGCTCAGCGCCGCAGGCGGCGCGGAGCCCGAGATTGAACCGAGAGTGTCCAACTCGCCACTAAACCATCGTGGAGACTATCTTGGGCGCTCTTGACGCCCGATCCGTCGCGGCGCTGGTCCTCGCTGCCCGCAGCGGGGACCGCGACGCCTTCGCCGACCTCGTCGAGCCGTACCTCCCCGGGGCCTTGGGGATGGCCCGTCTCGTCAGCGGGTCAGCCGCCGATGGCGCGGACGCCGTCCAGGACGCGCTGCTTTCGGCATGGCTGGGCCTCGGGGCCCTCCGGGCGCCGGAGGCATTCGGAAGCTGGTTCCGGCGCCAGGTCGTTCGCGCAGCGATGCGGAAGAGCCGCATGCGCCGCGCCGTAGGCCAGCTCGATCTCGAGCTCGCGGCACCCGAGGGCGAGCTGGAGCGCGCGGTCGCGGCCCGGCTGCTCGACCGGGCGTTCGACCGCATCGAGCCCAAGGACCGCCTCGTCATCACCCTCCGTCACGTCCTCGACCTCCCGGG
This sequence comes from Chloroflexota bacterium, assembly GCA_021812735.1. The sequence continues at coordinate 4,901 of JAKAMV010000320.1, forward strand.
CGCCGAGGTGGCGGAGCTGCTGGGCGTGCCGGAGGGCACCGTCAAGAGCCGGCTCCACAGCGCAATCGAGCACCTTCGAGCCGCCTGCGAGGCGGAGGAGCGAGCATGACCGAGGACCTCGAGACCCGCATCCGGAGCCGCCTGCGGGAGCGGGCGCAGCCGACCCCAAGTGAGCTGGCCGCCGCCCGGTCCTTCATCGCTGCACTGCCCGCGCGGCGGGCGGGGCTCTTCGGCGGTCGGCTGCGCCTCGCGGCCGCCTTGGTCGGCGTGGTCGCGGTGGGCCTCGTGGGCGCCGCGCTCGCGATCGGTCCGGCGTCCCGCGACCAGTCTCCGTCGGCCTCGGGGGCACCGGCCGCATCCTCATCGAGCCCGGGCCCAGCGGCATCGACGGGCGGTCCGGCAGCCGCCTTCTGGCAGCTCGTTGCACCGGTGGGCACGACGAATCACGCGGCGATGAGCGGCGTCGTCGCGTTCGGCGGCCAGTTCGTCGCGGTCGGGGCGACCGGCAACCGCGCGACCGCCTGGACCTCCGTGGACGGGCGCGGCTGGGCTGCCCAGGCCATCGCCGCGGCGCCCTCGTCGGCGTCCTCCGTTGCCGAGACCGGAAACGGGGAGTTGGCCGCCCTGGGTGACGCAGCCGGGCGCCCGACGGTGTGGCTATCCCGGGATGGCGGCTCGTGGTCCGCGTCGCCCCTGCCGGCGCCGGTGTGGAACGAGCCTGTCGCCGCCGCGGGCAGCATCGTCTCGGGCCCTGCGGGCCTCCTGGCGCTCGGCAGGTACTCGGTCGAGACGGGCGGCCCCACCGCGCCGAGCGGCTTCGACCCGCTTGCGCCGGTCCTTTGGTGGTCGGCCGACGGGAAGAGCTGGGCCACCGTCGCGTTCGCCAAGGGCGTCCAGGTGTGGTCGGTCGCCGCGTTCGACGGCGGCTTCCTCCTGGGCGGCGCCCGCCGCGAGGGGAGCCTCTGGGTGCCGGCGATCTGGGTGTCCGGCGACGGGCGTACCTGGAGCGCCGCGGCAACCCCCGCAGTTAAGGGCTCGGCGTCGGGCTACCTTGTGGCCGACGCCCTCGCTGCCGGCCCCCACGGGCTCCTGGCGGCGATCGGGGTCGCGGCAGGGCCGGGGGGTGCCGTATGGCAGTCGGCCGACGGCAGGACCTGGACCGACGCAGCCGGCGTCGGGGACCCGAGCGAGAGCGTGCTTCTGCTCTCCTGGGCCGGCGACCGGTTCATCGCGGTCGGAATCCGGAACCGCGACGTTGCCGCCGCGAGCGCCGAGGCGACGACGATCGTGTCCGAGTCCACGGACGGGAGCAGCTGGAGGACGGTGGCGACGATCGACACCGCCCGGGCGCGCCCGGCCTCGATCGCCGCGGACGGGACGCGACGGGTGGTCGTGGGCTGGGGCGGCGGGGCCGGGGACGGCGCCTTGGTGCTCGTGGGCTCGCCGCAATAGGCGGCCGGCGGGCTCCATAGGCGGTCATCGGGGCCTGGGCCACCGATCCGACCGCCCGACGCCTGTCGTTTCCAGCGAGATCAGGCGCACATCGGCCTCTTCGGTCGCCACGGCGTCCCCGCGTGCGAGCCAGAAAGGCGATGAGCAGCGGGTTCCGTACACGATCACGTGCGCATCTGACGTTGACCAACGGGTCGGCGGTCCCTACTGTCGGCGCAGGGATTGATCCGCTCGTTCTTGTGCGGAACCTGGCGCCAGCGGCGCGGGCGGTGCCTTGAGCGAGCGAATGACCATCGGTCGTTCGAACCGGGGCGCCCTGTCGAGCCGGATCAACCCTGGACACCTGAAGGGAGGGGCCGGCCGCCATGACCAACAGCCGCGTGGACATCACCTCCCATGCCGCCGGCCCCGCGCGCGCCCAGTCCCGCTGAGCCGACCCCGCGGCCGCAAGTGGATCCTCGCGCAGCCCAGCGGCGCCGCCGCCAGCTCGCAGATGCCTTCCCGGTCGGCCGGATCTCGGAGCGAGATCTGATCGACGAGATGGGGAGGCTCAGGACCGAGGCCGCGGCCGAGGGCGATGCCATCGCGGCACGACCAGTCGACGTCGACCGGGCGATGGACTACATCCGGGACTTCGCCGCCAGCTGGGCGAAGGCTCAGCCCCCGACGAAGACGGCGCTGATCCAGTCCGTGTACGCCCAGATCGTGGTGCGGGGCGCGGAGTTCGTCTCGGTCCGGCTGACGCCAGAGGCGTACGCGCACGGCCTCGCGGTGGCTCTACCCGAAGAGGTCGAGGTTCCCGCGCTGCCGCCGTGGGGCGGGCGGAGAACAGCACCACAGTCAAATATGGCAATGGCGCGCCCGACAGAATTCGGGCCTTCGCGTACCCACCTAGGTTTCCGGCACATCCCGATCGAGGGTGCCGAGGCTTGGGTGGCTGGCTGCTTGCGAATCGCCTAGCGAGGGGGCCAACTCGGAGTCGCGCTTTCGCATCGAGCCCGGTCCGCGTCCTCCAACCCATTGCGGTCCGCCAACTGGGTGCCTTGACACGACTCGATTGGGTGCCCATGATCGACTCAAATGGGTGTCGAACAGCCAGCCGCTCCCGATGGCGACCTCCTGTACCGGCCGCGCGTGGCCGACGCCGAGCTGGCGGCAATGCTGCAGGCTGCTGGCGCCGTGGTCGTCGAAGGGCCGCGCGCCTGCGGGAAGACGCAGACCGCGCTCCGGGCCGCCGCGAGCGCCGCCCGGCTCGACGTCGACGACGCGGCGCGGGCGGCCGGGCTGCTGTCGCCGGGGCTCCTCCTCGACGGGGCGCGCCCCCGCCTGATCGACGAGTGGCAGCTGGTGCCCGCCGTCTGGAACCACGTCCGGCGCGCCGTCGACGATGCCGGCGGGCTCCCGGGCCAGTTCGTGCTGACGGGGTCCGCAGTCCCGGCCGACGACGCCACCCGCCACAGCGGCGCCGGGCGCTTCACCCGGCTGCGCATGCGCCCCATGACGCTGGCGGAAGCCGGGCGCTCCAGCGGGGAGGTGTCGCTCGCCGCCCTCCTCGCGGGCGACGCGCCCCGCGCGGGCGATCCCGGGCTCGGCATCCGTGACGTCGCGGGACTGGTGGCCGTCGGCGGCTGGCCGGCCCTGCTCGGGCGGCCCGTGGACGCGGCGCTCGCCGCCAACCGCGGGTACCTCGACGAGACGCGGCGGGCGGATCTGGCCCGCGCGGACGGCGTGGCCCGCGACCCGGAGAACGTCGGCCGCGTCCTGCGCTCGCTCGCGCGGCACGTGTCGACGCAGGCGTCGGCGCGCTCGATCGCGGCCGACGTCCACGGGGCGGAGGGCCCCGTGGACCACCACACGGTCCTGGCGTACCTCGCCGCGCTCTCCCGCGTGTTCGTCGTCGAGGACCTGCCGGCTTGGTCGCCCGCGCTCCGGTCGAGGACGCCACTGCGGGCCGCGCCCACCCGGCACTTCACCGACCCGTCGCTCGCCGTCGCCGCGCTCGGCGCCGACCCCGACCGGCTACTCCGCGACGTGGAGACCCTGGGGCTCCTGTTCGAGTCGCTCGTGGTCCGCGACCTGCGCGTGTTCGCCCAGGCGCTCGGCGCGACGGTGTCGCACTACCGCGATGCGACCGACCTCGAGGCCGACGCGGTCGTCGAGCGGCGCGACGGGACCTGGGCGGCCTTCGAGGTCAAGCTCGGCCCAGGGTCCGTGGACGCCGGCGCCCGCTCGCTTCTGCGGCTCGCCGAGCGGGTCGACGCGGACCGGCACGGTCCGCCCGCGGCACTCGTCGTGGTGACCGGCTGGGGGTACGCGTACCGTCGCCCGGACGGGGTCTGCGTCGTTCCAGCGGGGGCGCTGGGGCGGTAGACGGTGTGGTCGTCGATGCCGCCATCGACATCCGCCACATCGGCGGCGATCGGTAGCTCCGCGCCTCAGCCCCAGCCGCTGCCCCCGGGCCGGCCCGAAGCCGCAGCGTGCCCCGTACCATCGGAGCGTCTGCTTCGGCGTGGCGGGGGGTCGGGGAGTATGAACCGGGTCAACCTGTTCGAGTTCACGGACATGCCGTGGTATCCGCGGGCGTTCCGGCGGATCCAGACGGACCACCTGCAGTTCGTGGCGACACGCGGGGCTGGCCACGGGAACCTTGTACCGCTGATCAAGGGGGCGCTTGCGGCAGGCGGCACGACGGAGATCGTCGATCTGTGCTCGGGCGGGACGGGACCATGGGAGCGGCTGGTCGGCCAGCTGGCGTCCACTGGCATCGACGTCGAGGTGAAGCTGACGGACCTGTACCCCGACCAAGCGGCCGCTACCCGACCGGCGCGCGGTCGGGCGCCCGCGATCGAGTACCTGGCCGAGCCCGTCGATGCCGCGTCGGTTCCAGCGCACCTGACCGGCATGCGCACGCTCTTCGAGGCTTCCACCACTTCGAGCCGGATCTGGCCGAGACGATCCTGCGCGACGCTATGGCCAGGCGGGCGCCCATCGGCGTGTTCGAGGCGAGTCTCCCCTCCGTGGCCTCGATCCGTACACGATCACGTGCGCATCTGACGTTGACCAACGGGTCGGCGGTCCCTACTGTCGGCGCAGGGATTGATCCGCTCGTTCTTGTGCGGAACCTGGCGCCAGCGGCGCGGGCGGTGCCTT
>JAKAMV010000006.1 GCA_021812735.1 Chloroflexota bacterium
CTCCCCGGCGGCGTCGCCGAGCAGCGGCCACACGGCGGCGGCCACGTCGCGGAGCGCCGGCTCGAGCGCGGGCCTCACCAGCCAGGCGGGCTCGCCGCGCTCGCAGGCGTCGGTCAGGGCCGGGTCGGGCGGGACGGCCGCGACGACCGGAACGCCGGCCTCCCGGGCGTGGGCGCGGACCGCCGCGTCGTCGGGCGCCTGGCTCGCGACCAAGGCGAGCTTGCGGCCCGACCCCAGCCCGCGCAGCAGCGTCGCGAGCCGGTGGACGTCGGGCAGCGACTCGAGCGTGGGGCGCACGACGCCGAGCACCAGGTCGGCGCGGTCGAGAAGGTGGCGGTGTCCGTCCTCGAGGTGCGACCCGAGGTCGACGAGGACCAGCTGGTACCCGGCCTCGCGGGCGCCCTCGAAGAGGTCGTCCACGTGGTCGGCCCTGAACGCCTCGCGCTCGGCCTCGGGCTGGGGCTCCCACCCCGACGCGACCGGGTCGGGCGGGGCCATGACGAGGTCGACGCCCCAGCGCGTCGCCACGGCGAGGTCCTCGACCGCGCGCGGGTGGTGCCACCGGGCCGGGTTCGCGGCGCGCGACAGCGCCTCGCCGGAGAGGCCGAGGCGGATGCCGGCGGCCCCGGACGTGACGCGGCTGGCGTCGAAGAGCAGCACGCGGAGCGGGTGCTCGTACCCGTCCATCGTGCGGTACCGGGCGTGCGCCGCGACCAGGGTCGCCGCCTCGACCGCGAGCGCCGTCTTGCCCACGCCGCCGGCGAATGACAGGAGCGTGACGATCCGCAGGCCGGGCAGCAGGTGCGGGACCACAGCGGGCCTGTCCGGCGCCCCGTCGGGCGGGTCCGGCGCTTGCGGCTCCGATCCCGGGTCGCCTCTCGGGACGACCCGGAGCGGGACGATTCGATCCCCCATCGATCGCGACTCCCGGGCACCTGGAGCGGAAGGGCTCCGAGGGTCCTGCGATTCGGGCGGCGTGTCAAGGTGGTCGACGGGCGTATCCGGCGCCGCGCCCCCCGCCGCGGCGGGGGCGACATCGTCGTCGGCGCCGCTTATCTCCGGCTTATCTTGGGCTTCGCCGGCGCTCGCGCCGCCCTCGCCGGCCCCGAGCGCGCCGTGCTCCCCGGGCGCCTGGTCGAGAAGCTCGGCGTGCCAGGTCTTCGGCCCGCGCGCGTACCGCGCTGCGCGGACGATCCAGCGGTACGCGGGCTCGCCCCCGATCGGCAGGACCGCCGCGAGGATGACGGGCCCGGCGAGGAGGACGAGGAGCACGGCCTTCGCCGGCGTCCACAGGGGGAGCAGGTTCAGCAGGGCGCCGAGGGCGACACCGGCGCCGCAGACCAGGAGCTGGACGCCGGACAGCCCGAACGCGATCGGCTCGGTGCGGACCGCGTTCTCGGGCACCTCGACCCGTCCGCGCCCGTTCACGCCATCCCCCGGGTGATGACCAGGCGGCCAACCGTCACCGTCCGCTCGGCGACCGTGCCGAGCCCGCCGAGCGCGAGGGGCACGAGCACGATCGGGGTGACGAGCATCAGCGCCAGGGCGCCGGTCGCGAGCCCGAGCAGCAGGTTCGTGTCGGCGAGCGTCGGCGGGGCGCCCGAGGGCCCGACGTGGGGCAGCGCCATCAGGCTGAACAGCGCGAACGCGATGGTCCAGGCGAAGCGCACGAGGTACGCCGCGGCGAGCGCCCGCAGCCACAGGCGCGTGACCCGCTCGGTCGCCGTCAGCGCGTGCGCCGCGAGGCACAGGGGCCCGACGAGGACGAGCAGCCGCTCGACGCCCGCCAGCACCCAGGTGCCCATGGCGAGGAGGGTGGCGAGCATCGCGGCCAGCGCTCCGGCCGACAGCCAGGCGCCGTCGTTCCAGTTGTCCGGGCCCTGGGCGACGTTCGGGTCGAAGCCGCCCTTCGCGAGCACCTCGAACACCCCGCCGCCCGCCGGCCAGACACCGGGGCCGCCGACCGCGCCCGCGGGCAGCGAGACCCCGACCATCGCGCCGTCGAGCGCCGCCGTGAACTGGGCGAGGACGCTGACGAGGTACACGCCGAGCAGGGCGACCACGGCGCCCGCGACGAACCGCGGCGTCACCGAGCGGACCTCGTAGGCCGACTCTCCGCCAGCCCCGCCGGTCATGATCAGGTAGCCGAGGGCGAGGCCGCCGAGCGTGAGGATCGGGATGGTGATCGCGACCATCGTGCCGTACAGGCCCATCACCGGGCCGTCGGCGAGCGGGTCGAGCGGGGTGAGGAAGCGGCCGCGCAGGTTGGTCAGCGCGGCGCGGTTGGCGTCGCCCACGCGGTCCGCGTACCAGGCGGTGAGGTCGCCGATGGGGTCGCCCAGGATCGGGATCGAGCCGACGGCCCCGCCGGGCGGCTCCGCGGGCGGGAGTGCCGATTCCGCCGCGGCCGGCGCCTGCGCGGCGGGGCGCACGAGCGACCAGGCGGCGCCGGCGGCCGCGAGCACGAGCAGCGCGACCGCGAGCGGCGGCACGCCGTGCGGGCGGGCCAGCCGGGCGAGCCTGGCAAGCCTCGCGGGGACGGCCGACCGGCGGCCCACCTGCCCGTCCATCGGGTCATCGGGGCTCAGAAGGGCTTCTCGATGAGGCCGTACGCGACCGCGATCGCGGCGATCACCGACACGGCGACCGACGCCACGATCATCCAGACCAGGCCCATGATCCCGTTGGTGATCCGGCGCTGGGCCTTGTGCTCGGCCTCGGAGTTCGACCCCGCGAGCATCTTCTCGATCCCGCCCCACACGATCACCGCGGTGCAGATGGCAATGCCCAGGCCGACGGCGATCGCGACCAGCGTCCCGATCATCGCCGTCACCGGCGCCAGGGCCTGGCGGGCGCCCTGCGGCACGCCGGCGGCCAGGACCGGCGACGCCGCCGCGAGCCACAGGAGGGCGGGGCCGAGCGCCGCCGGGACGCGGCGGGGGCGGAACGGGCGGCGGGGGTGCAGTTCGCTCATCGCCATCCTCTCAGGGGGTCAGCCGACGGCCGACCCGGTCCTCGCGCTGCCGCGGCGGGACCCGCTGACGAACGCCGCCACCTCGGCCTCGTCGGCCGATGCCAGGTCGAGGCCCGCCGCCGCGAACCAGGCGACCGCGCGCCCGAGCGCCCGGATGCGGTCGAACTCGCGCGGGCTGATCAGCGTTGCCGCGAACCGGCCGCTCGACACGACCGTCATTGCGCGCCCACCGGACACCTGCTCGAGGTGGGCGGCGAGGTTCTCCCGCAGGTCCGTGATCTGGACTGTCTGGAGGGGGCCCAGGACCTCCCGGGGCTCCGTGTCCAGGCTGCGGATCGCGCTCCGAGTGGGCCTGAGCTCGCCGCGCACGGCGGCGCCCATCTGAGCGGTCCCGCGGACGAGCTCGGGGTACACCTCGAGCGCATGGAGCGCCGCCAGGCCGCGCTCGACCCGGCCCCAGCGCTCCGCCTCGTCGAACCGGATGAGGACCGCCGCCGGCTCCCCGTGCTGCATGACCACCAGCGGACCCGAGTCGGCCACGCGGGCGACCACCGCCCGGATCCGCTCGCGGACCTCGCGCATGCCGAGGGCTTCGAGTTCGCGGCCGAGGGTCACGGGATGTCCTCCAATCCGATCACGATGTTCGACGGGACGGCGCACACGACCACCTCGAGCGGCTTGCCGCGCCAGGTCAGCCGGACCGGCGCCCGGCGCGCACGCAAGAGGCCGCGCCGCAGGTCATCGCGGAACGCCGTCACCGACAGGGCCCTGCAGCGCTCGCCCGGGAGGGGCGGGCGGAGCAAGGCCCATGGATGGCCGTGGCGGAGGACCACGATGCTCTCGCCGCGAGCGGCGCGGTCCGCGAAGTCCGCGAGGTTGCGCCTGAGGGTCCGTACCGTCACGACCATGCCGTCAGGCTGCCACCGTGGCGTACGGATGTCAACATATATTGTGTACGTTCGGCGATCCAGCTCGGCCGGGGCTCGAGCCGGTGTCCACGTCACGCGACTCGTGGCCCGCCTTGACAGCTCGACAATCGATCGCCCGATGCAACGGGCGGGGGTCGCCCCGTGGCCGGCTATCCTGTCCTGTGGCGTGCACCTCGAGGTCGAGGCGCCCTGCGGGAGCGCATCAACTTGGAGTTGCATGGCGACGCTGACGGCTGATGGCCGACGCGCGAGCACCACGGACGGGAGCCCTCGGTACCGCCGCTTCCGCCCGCGTCTCGCGCGCCATGGCCTCCGTTCAGGTTTCGACATCGACGCGCTGGTCGACCGGCTGGACCTCGCGATCGTCTATGAGCCAATCGCGCCCGAGCGAGGCCAGCGCGTCGCCGCGGAGCTGCTCCCAGACGAGCGTCGCATCCGGCTCAACGTCGACCTCGAGTCGCTGCTCGAGACGAATGCCGGGTTCTACCTATTCACGGTCGCCCACGAGCTCGGGCATTGGGACCTCCACTGCGCAGCGGTGCGCAGCGAGGCCGGCGTCCTGTTCGGCGACAACAGCCGCGTCGCCTGCCGGCGGCTCGTGTTCGGCCGCGACACCCCGCCCACGGCCATCCTGAACGCCGGCGAGGCGCAGCGCGAGCATCAGGCCCACCTTTACGCGAGCTACCTCCTCGCGCCGACTGACGTGTTCAGGGCCGTGCTGCGGGTGACCGGGTGCGACGGCTGGGCGGCGACCTATGACCTCGCCGAGCGGCTCGGGCTGAGCCCCGAAGCCACCGTCGTCCGGCTGACCGAAGAGGGGTTGGGCCACCGCGACGACGCAGGCGTCCCGCGGGCGGGGCAGAAGCCGATACCGGGCCAGCAGTCGATGGGATGGTAGGTAGGTGCCCGCAGCACGCGCCTGGCGAGCCCGAGCTGCCTCAGCCGGCCGAGATGTCGATCGAGAAGGCGTGAGCTGAGCCCCTTCCTCGACACGACCAATGGGCCATTGGCCGGTGCTCGCGAAGGCGGGTACGCTGCGGTACGTGTTCCACCTCGGCCGTCTCGTGGGGCGGCGAGGTCGGGTGCCAGGAAGGGAGCTCACCTGCGCATGGGCGGGACGCTCAGGGATCGTCTCGTGATCGGCGTGTCGACGCGGGCCCTGTTCGATCTCGAGGCCGCGAACGCAGTCTTCGAGAAGGATGGCCTGGCCGCCTACCGCGCCTACCAGCTCGCCCACGAGAAGGACCCGCTCGGGCCGGGGACGGCCTTCCCGCTGATCCGCGACCTCCTCGCGATCAACGGCCGCTCCCCCGACGGGCCGCTGATCGAGGTGGTCATCCTGTCGCGCAACCACGCCGACTCGGCGATGCGCGTGTTCAACTCCATCGAGGAGTTGCAGCTCAGCATCACCCGCGGCGTCTTCCGCGGCGGCCGGGATCCATGGCCGTTCCTCTTGACCTTCCACTGCGAGCTGTTCCTGTCCGCCGAGCCGAGCGCGGTCCAGGCGGCGATCAACGCGGGCGTCCCCGCAGCGCTCGTCCTGCGGCCGCCGGCCGTGGGCCACGACGAGGAGGACGAGGTCCGCATTGCCTTCGACGGCGACTCGGTGCTGTTCGACGAGGAGTCCGACCGGATCTGGCGGGCGGAGGGCGCCGACGCGTTCTTCAAGCACGAACGGGACAACGCCGACGTCCCGCTCTCGGCCGGTCCGTTCCAGCCCTTCCTTGCCGCGCTCGCCCGTGTCCAGGCGAAGTTCCCCGAGGACGCCTCGCCGATCCGCACCGCGCTCGTGACGGCGAGGAACGCGCCAGCGCACATCCGGGTGATCAACACCTTCCGGGCCTGGAACACCCGCATCGACGAGGTCTACTTCCTCGGCGACGTGGACAAGGTGGATGCCTTGACGCACCTGCGGCCGCACATCTTCCTGGACGACCGGCGTGAGAACCTCGAGCGGGCCGCCGACGAGGTCCCCTCCGCGCACGTGCCCGCGCGCGGCGACCAGCTCCAGCTGTTCGAGCCCAGCGCTGTTCCGGCGCGCCCGCGTCGGAGGGCTCGCGCCGGGGAGCCCAGCGCCAAGTCGAAGCCCACCCGCAAGGCGGCCGCGCCGGCCCGCGAGAGATCCGCGCCGGGTGTTCAGCCGGCGATCCGCGATCACCGTGAAGCCGTCCGACCCTCCGATGGGCGGCCTGAGGTCGCCGCAGTGCCGGCGGAGCGCGCGCGGGCGCAGTAGACGCAGCCGACGAACGGACGCCGGTGGGACGCGTGCGCGACGCGCTCCCATTCGGCCTGGCTGGCGGTCGCCCACGGCGAGTGGGGCTGCGGATCTCCCTTCATCGGCCTCATCCTCCTCGAGTCCTGCTTCGGCCTCGAGCCTGTTCAGCGGCGCCAGCGTGTCAATCAACGCGCAGAAGCGGGGCCTGCCGGAGGTCCTTCTTCATGCGACAATCGCTGCCAGTCCTGCACCCTGTGTCGGAGGTCGGCGGATGCAGAGCGATCCCGGAGCATTCCGCCCGTCGTGCTGGGTGTTGGCACCGCCGGACGACAGCCGAGCGCGAGACTACGCTGGCGCGCTGGAGCGCCGTGGCTTCGCCCCCCTCCTTGTGGACGTCGACTTGCAGGCCGCGCGGCCTCCGACTGGCACGTTCGCCATCGTCGGCCTCTTCACGCCGGTCACCGCCGACGCGCTCGGAGTACACGTCGCCGAGTTTGCCGACCGAGTCGAGGCGCTCGAACGGCGAGGGGCCGCCCTGCTCGGGTTGTCGCTTGGTGAACTGCCCTCGGCCTTGCGGCGCTTCCGCGTCGCCGATGCCGGAAGGGCTGCCCCGGACGCTGTGGCCCGCCTCGTTCAGGACCTCGCGAGCCTAACAGTGCTCAGTGGCCGCGACTTCGACGCCCTGGTCGCGAGGCTCCTTCCCGTCATCGGGCTCGCGCCGCACGCAGACGCCTCCGCATCTGATGCCGGCATCGACGTCGTGGCTGAAGGGCACGACGGGATCCGCCTTGTGCAGATCAAGCACACGCGAGCGGACATCAGCGTCAATGAGCTTGCCGGGTTCGCTGGACGCGGCTTGGCGGTTGGTCCTGCCGGCGCGCGACTTCTGCTGATCACCGACGGCGACCTGACGTCGTCCGCGTGGCATTTCGTGCGCGGGCTCGGAGATCGTATGGAGGTCGTGACCCGCGCGGAGTTCTGGCGGCTCTACGCCCGAGCGTTCTTCAGCGGCGCCCTCGACTGGTGAAGGCCTTCGACGCGACGACCGTCGCCTCCCTCCGGGCAGCAGTGGCGGCGTGCCCGCCGGGCAGGCCGGGTGCGGCTGCGTTCGAGGTAGCCGTCGAGAACCTACTCACGTATCTCTGGTCGCCGCCCTTGCGCGCACCACGGAGGCAGGTCCGCACCGTCAGCGGTCAGGACCGGAGGGACCTGGTGTTCCCCGTCGACCAAGGCGCCTCGTCAGTGTGGGATCGCGTGGCGTACGCCGCCAACCTCTTGATCTCGCTCGTCGTGGAGTTCAAGAACTACGGCCGAAGCCGCGTGGGAAAGTCCGACGTCGATCAGCTGGCGGACTACCTGACGGACGCGACGGGGAGGGTCGGGATCCTCTGCTACCGAGGGATCATGAGCCCCGCTGCGGCGAAGAGGGCGAACTCCCGGTGGTGCCACGATCGGAGGATCGTGCTCTTCCTCGGTCCTGCTGACGTCGAGGAAATGTGCGACATCGCCGAGCGTGGCGACGATCCCGCCATCGCGATTCGCGACAAGCTCGAGGCCTTCCTCCTCGGCGTCGAGTAGGCTTGCCTAAGCGACTTGAACCTGGCGCACTCGTGGCCGGCGGCCTTGACCATCGGATCCCGGGGGCGTGTCCGTCCGGCTACGTGACGACCCGCTGGACGTTGAGCACGTCCTTCAGCTGCTCGACGCGGCCCATCACCTTGGCGAGCTGCGCGACCGAGGCCACCTGGAGCGTCATCGTGACTTGGGCGGTGTGGTCAGGGGAGACCGACACGTTGGCCGCGAGGATGTTCACGCGCTCGCCCGCCATGGCCTGCGTGATGTCCGACAGCAGCCCCGTCCGATCGTAGGCCTCGACGAGGATCGCGATCGGGTAGGTCTGCGCCGGCGCCGACTCCCACTCCACGTCGATGAGGCGTGTCACCTCGTGCTCGTTGAGGACGGTCGGACAGGAGCGGAGGTGGACCGTGATGCCCTTGCCGCGGGTGATGAAGCCCTGGATCGGGTCGCCCGGGATCGGGTGGCAGCACTTGGCGAACCGGACGAGGAGGTCCCCCACCCCCTTGACGCGCACCCCGCCGGTGCGGGCGGGCTGCGGGGCGGCGACCGTCGGCAGCGTTGCCTGGCCGTCGTCGAGGACGCCGAGGCGGGCGACAACTCGTTGCGCGGAGACCGCGCCGTAGCCGATAGCAGCGTAGAGGTCGTCGGTCGTCTTCAGTCCACAACTCCGGGCCACGCCGGCGACCCGGTCAGGGCCCATGTCCTCGGCGCTCGAGGGCGCGACGCGGCGGAGCTCGCGGTCGAGCGCCTCGCGGCCGCGGACGATGTTCTCCGCGCGGTCCTCCTTCTTGAACCACTGCCGGATCTTCTCCCGGGCGTGCGAGGTCCGGACGATGTGGAGCCAGTCACGCGACGGCCCGTACACTTCCGGACTGGTCACGATCTCGACCAGGTCGCCCTGCTGGAGACGAACATCCAGCGGCGTGGGCACGCCGTTGACGAGGGCAGCGACGCAGCTGTGCCCGACATCTGTGTGGATCCGGTACGCGAAGTCGAGCGGGGTGGCGCCGGCGGGGAGGGCGTCGAGCTGGCCGTTGGGGGAGCGCACGAAGACCTCGTCCTGGAAGATGTCGAGCTTGATGCCCTCGACGAACTCGGTCGCGTCGGACTCGCTCACGTCGCGCTGCCACTCCATGAGCTGGCGGAGCCAGGCGAGCTTGGCGTCGTAGTCGCGTTCGGCCGTTGTCAGCGCACCGCGACGCCCCTCGTGGTAGCGCCACTCGGCCGCGATGCCCACCTCGGACACCTGGTGCATCGCGTGGGTCCGGATCTGGATCTCGAGCGGCTTGCCGTCGAGCGCGATGACGGCGGTGTGGAGCGACTGGTAGAGGTTGTTCTTGGGGACCGCGATGTAGTCGTCGAACTGGCCGGGGATGGGCCGCCACAGGGCGTGCACGATGCCCAGCGCCGCGTAGCAGTCGCGGATCTCGTCGACCAGGATCCGGATGGCGTAGACGTCGTAGATCTCGCCGAACTCGGCGCCCTTGCGCTGCATCTTCTTGTAGATGCTGTAGATGTGCTTGGGCCGGCCCTGGAGCTCGGCCACCAGGCCCGCCTCGGCCAGGCGCGGACGGAGCTCCTCGATGGCGCGCTCGATGTAGCTCTCGCGGCCCTTGCGCCGCGTGTCGAGCAGCTTGGCCAGCTCGCGGTAGCTCTCGGGCTCGAGCGCCTTGAAGCTGAGGTCCTCCAGCTCCCACTTGATCTGCCAGATCCCGAGCCGCTCGGCGAGGGGGGCGTAGATCTCCATCGTCTGGCGGGCGATGCGCTCCTGCTTCTCGAGCGGGAGGGCGCCCAGCGTCCGCATGTTGTGGAGGCGGTCGGCGAGCTTGATCAGCACGACGCGAATGTCGTCCGCCATCGCGAGGAACATCTTGCGGATGTTCTCGGCCTGCTGCTGCTCGTGGCTGTGGGTGCTGAACTTGGACAGCTTGGTCACGCCGTCGACGAGGTGCGCGATCTCGGGGCCGAACCGCTCCTCCACGTCGGCGAGGCTGTACTCGGTGTCCTCCGGGACGTCGTGCAAGAGCGCCGCGGCGACGGCGACCGGGTCGATGCCGAGGTCCGCGAGGATGTGCGCCGAGGCGATCGGGTGGGTGACGTACGGCTCGCCCGAAGCGCGGACCTGCCCCGCGTGGGCCTCGAGCGCCAGGGCGAACGCAGCCTCGACGACCCCGAGGTCGGCCTGCGGGTGGTGGCTGCGGAGCGTCTCGAGAAGCTGGCGCTTCGCCACCTCGGGATCGTGGCGTGCATGCGGTCGCGGGGCGTGCGCCTGACCCTCGGCGGGCATGACCGGGCCGCCCTCGCGCGAGCCGCGGCGCGCCCGCCAACCCGGAACGCCATCACCTGGCAAGGAGCCCCTCCGGCGCATCTCGGCCTCGACGCGCGTGCACTCGCGCCAGCGCCAGTATGGGTCCTCCGTGCCAGACCATTCGACGCGCCGCGATCCGGTCCTTTAGAGTCCAGTGGGTGTCAGGGGAATCCTCAGCAGGACTGGACACGCGTCAGCCGCCCGCGGCGCAGGGGGCTCAGATCCGCCCTCCGGTAGAGCCGCGGACAGCGGCCCTTCCGTTTGACGACCCACTGTTCGCGTGGGAGCAGTTCGAGTCCCTGTGCCGCGACCTGCTGACGAGCGTGCATGGCGCGCCGGCGCGTCGGAATGGCACCAGCGGGCAGCGCCAGCACGGCGTCGATGTGTATGCCCTGTTGCCGGACGGCCGCTGCGTCGCGTGCCAGTCGCGACGCGAGACGAGGATCGCGCAGGGCGAGCTGGCCGCAGCCGTCGACGACTTCCTCCGGGGTCCGTGGGCAGCTCGGTCGGCGGCGTTCGTGTTCGCAACGACGGCCTCCCTTCGCCGAACCGAGTTGGCGGAGGAGCTCGCCGAACAGACGATGCGCGCCGCGGCAAGCGGGGTCGACCTCCACTGCTGGGATGGCGAGACCATCGCCGCCCTGCTTCGCACCCGGCCCGCCATCGTCGAGACCTACTTCGGTGCCGAGTGGCGCGGAGCGTTCTGCGCGGTGGACGATCGCCTCGAGAGGCCCCTCTCGCCCCTGGTGCTCGCCGGGATGACCCGCGACGAGGTTGAGCCGCGCCCGTGGCTCTCGTCGCTGGTCGACGGGTTCATCGCGGACCAGGCATCGGGCTACGTCGTCATCGAGGGCCTGCCCGGGTCTGGGAAGACGACGTTTCTCGCATCCTTGGCGGACGAGCGGTCGTGGCCCTTCCACACTGTGCAGTGGGGCGTGACAGGCGAGGCAGCCACCCGTGCCGCCCTTCGGAGCCTCGCCGACTCGATCTGCCAGTCGCGCCCCGAGCTCCGCGACCTCCGCCCCTCCGCCGAGTTCGCCGGCGACTGGCCCGTCGCGTTCAATGGGCTCCTTCGAGGGGCATCCGATCGCCTCGGACCGGGCGAACGGCTCGTGCTGGCCATCGACGCGCTGCCCGTAGATGACGTCATCGCCGGCGGGGCCACGCTGGGCTTGCCGTCACGCCTGCCGCGCGGCGTCTTCATCGTGGCCAGCCAGCTTCCGGGTCGGACGGTGTTCGGCGACGACGAGAAGCGGCTCGTGGTCGTCCTCGAACGGGAGCGTGCCCTGGTCGACGCCGACCTCGCGCAGTTCGCGCAGCGTAAGCTCGCCGAGGCAGAGGGCCGACGACAAGGCCGCGACGCGGACGTGTCCGGCGTCGTCCGGGAGGTCGTCTCCCGGGCAGATGGTGATTGGCTCTACCTCAGGTACGTCCTCGAGGACCTCGCCGCGGGTGGGCCGACGGGCGAGGCGGCGCCGAGCGGTCTGGATCAGTACTACCTGAACCACTGGCACCGAGCAGAGATGGCAGACCCGGCTGTGTTCCGCGAGATGCTCCTGCCCGCTATGGCGGTTCTGACCGCCGCGCAGGAGCCCCTGTCGCTGAGGACGATTGCCGCGTTCGCTGGCGTGGAGCCGACACCAGTCGACCGGTCGGCGTCATGGCGGTACCTGCACCGCTTCCTCCGGGAGACCGACGATCCCGAGCCGCGATACGCGTTTCATCACGACAGCCATCGCGTCTTCCTGCGATCGAGCGAACCCGGAGCGGCAGCGGGCTCTCGGCAACTGTCGAGTGACGTCAGTCTCCGGCGCAGGCTGGCACGAGCGACGCTGCTCGGCGACGCCATGATCTCGGACGCCCTGGCTGAGGCAGCCGGCGGCTTCGCCCGTCTGCCAGAACTGGCTGAGCTGCGAGCGCGGTTCGACGGGTATGGGCTCCGGCACTTCGGCACCCACCTGCGCCGCGCGGGCCGGGCGGAGCAGCTGCGCCGGCTCGTGTCGTCTGGCGACGCCGACCGCGCCGCAGGCAGCAGCGGCAACAGGTGGTATGACATCCAGGCCGCCGAGGCGAGCTGGGCCACCTACGCACGCGACGTCGACCTGGCGACCGAGGGCCGGGGTGACGCCCCCACATCCATCCTGCCGGCTGCGCTCATCCGCTCCTCCCTGCGCAGCCTGGCGGCGGGATATGCCCCGGACCTGGTGGCCTACGCTGCCGAGTCCGGTGCCTGGAGCCCGGCAAAGTGCCTCGATGCGGCCCTCGCCATCCCCGGCAGACGGATGCGGGTCGAGGCGCTGGAACGCATCCTCCCGTTCCTCCCAGTCGAACTCCGTGCCATCGCGTCCGATGCCACAGACGCAGCGCTGGCCGAAGGCGCCGCCGGCCGGTCGGCCGCCGACCGGACCAGGGCCGGCGGAGGCGTGCGGCCGCATGCGGGGCATCCCGGGCGTCGCCGGGCGGCCAACGAGGCCGCCGACGCCCTGCGAACCGCGCGGGGTCAGCCTCCTTCCTCTGCGGCCGTGGATCGGTTCCTCGCTGCCCTACGGCACCTTGGCACCGACGAGGTATCGGCGCTCCTCCGCGAGGCTGCGCCGCACCTGCCACCGACCGCCGTCATGGCTGCCCTCCAGACCGCCTCGCGCGTCAACGACAGCCCCTCGCGAGCTCGAGTTCTGCTCGGGTGCCTCCCCTTCGTGGACGATGCGCGCAGGGGGCGGATCGTGTCGACGCTGGTCGGCCTTGTCGGCGAGGCTGCTGACGCGCCGGATCTGCCGTTGCTCGCAGGCGCGACGGCAGCCTGGATCACCGACACCCCGACGCTTGGGAGTCTCGCCGAGGCGGTCGGCGGGATCGACAACGAGGCAGATCGACGCAGCGCGCGGCTGTCGATGCTCGGGCAGGCGTCACCCTCGTTGCTTGGCAACATCCCCATCACCTCGTTCGCGACCTCGGAACGCGACACCGACATTGCGCTGGCCTATCTGAGGACAACGGGCGTCTGCGAGCCGATCCCGACGACTCTGCCCAGACCGCTTCGCTTCATGGCGCACACCGAGCGTGTCAGGCAACAGGCGACCGCGCCCTCCGAAGGCGAGATCGCACGCCTGTTTGAGGACGCACGGGCGCAGAGAGCCGTTCATGCCGCGATCGGGCTCGCTGGCCTCGCACCACGGCTCGATCACGAATGGCGGACCAGGTTCGGGCGGTGGATCGCCGACGCTGATGACGACACGAGGCCGGCCGCCCTCCAGGTCTTCGCGGAGTCGTGCCCCGGGGAGACCCTCGAGGCGCTCGACGCGCGACCGGGAACCGTCGGCGAGGCTGCGATGGGCCGAATCCTGTGTGGGGCGGCGCGCGGCGGGTTGGAGGCCGCTGAGGTGCTGAGGCGTGCGCTGGAACTGCGGGACGAGAGAGCGCGGGCTCAGGTGCTCATCTGCCTCGCCGGCACAACCGAGCGCGACCTCCTCTCGCGACTCGATTCCGCCGCTGACGGGCTGGCGGATCGCGACCTTGGCTCCAGCGTCCATGCGGCTCTCGTCCGTTCGGTGCCACGGCAGTGGCTGGACCGGGAGCTCGGGCGATGCGAGGGCACCGGCGACCAGGTCATCCGGAGCCGGTTCGTGCGCGCGCTCGTCTCCCGTCAGCCCGTCCCCCAGCCGGAGCGCATCGCTGCTCTCGTCGAGACGCTCGAGCCGGCGGACAGACGCGACGCATTCGCGGAGCTCCTCCGCCACTTGCCGGCAGAGCAGGGAGCCACGCTCCTCCTGGCATGCGAGTGGGCCAAGGAGGACCTCTCTGTCGTGGTGGAGGCCCTCCCCCGTGGCGTGCCCGAGGCGCTCGCAAAGCAGATCTGGGCACTCGCGGATGTGCTCGAGCCTCGTTGGCGACGGCGAGTCCAGCTGTCGCTGGCCCGGGACCTGCGAAGCGTGGACAGGGAAGCGCTCCACCGACGCGTGGCAGAAGAGGCGATGCGAGACGATGACCTTGCGCCCCTGCTGCTCGGCTGGCCCTCCTTCACGAGGTCCGCCTGGTTGCCTTGGTGGGGCGGCCTGCCATCGCGTTCGACGTCGACGAGGGACGTGCTGCTCGATGAGCTCGGCGCCCTCATCGGCGTCCTCTCCTCTGATGACGCAGCCTCGGCATGCGTGATCGCCGACGCGGTTATCGATGTCGGCGCCTGGTGGCCTTAGGCCGTGCGATGGCGTCGGCATCCGCCGACCCGGTCGCACGCGGGCTAATCGTCTCCGAGCCCGGCGTAGCGATCGACGTGCTCGACGAGTCTGGCGAGGGCGAGCCGCTTCTTCGCGCCGTGGGCTCCCTCGGGCGCGAAACGCGAGGCGGGGGGCAGGATGCGGGTGATCGCGGTGCCGGCAGCCTGTACGCCGCCGGCACGGAACGCCCGCGCCACGAAATCCCGAGTCTCGTCCGGGCGCAGGCCCTCCTCGGCGATGATCCGGTCGAGGTCGGCTGCGCGTCTCGCGGCGACGTGGGCCTTCCACGCCTCGTCGACGTCCGCGGTGGCGGACACGCTGTCCACGAAGTCCTCGATCAGCTCCTTCTTGTCGCGCAGCGACGGGGAGGCGTCGATCGCCCGCGTGATCTCGGCACGGATTTGCGGGTCTCGGCGGCTGTCGTCCCGCCGCTTCTGCACCATGAGCAGGATGTAGTCGACGTTGATCTCGACTTGCTTGACGAGCTCGATCTCGAACACCACATCGTCGTTGATGCGCTCACGGTCGGCGATCTGCTCCCTGCGGAACTCCGCGTACAGGTCGAGGTACACCGAGCGGTAGTCCTGCGACTCGCGCTCGGACAGGATCTCGCTGCCAGCGAAGTCGTCGAATGACGCCAGGATGTTCTCGAGCCGCAGGATGGCGCCGAACAGGGTGATGAAGTCCCTCTGCGCCTGCTCTCCGGCGATCCGCTCGCCCAGCGGGAACCGGGCAAGCAGCTCGGCCACCCTCTCGGCGTAGTCCGCGTAGTAGTCGCCGTACGGGCGCAGCAGCACGATGCCCCGTGCCTCCCTGTTGCCGAACAGGGCGATCGCGTCGTTGGTCTCCTGCTCGAGGTCGCGGAAGCTGACGATGTTTCCGTACGTCTTCACCGAGTTGAGGATCCGGTTCGTGCGCGAGAACGCCTGGATCAGCCCGTGGGCTCGCAGGCGCTTGTCGACCCACAGCGTGTTCAGTGCGCGGGCGTCGAAGCCGGTCAGCAGCATGTTGACGACGATCACGACATCCAGCTCGCGGTCCTTCAGCCGCCTCGAGATGTCGGTGTAGTAGCCGTCGAAGCCGTCGGACGACGTGTCCCAGCGCGTCCCGAACATCCGGTTGAAGTCGCCGATCGCCTCGTCGAGGAAGTCCCGCGACGGGGCGTCGAGCGCCTCGACGTCGAAGCTCTCGTCCTCGATCCACGCGCCGTCCGCCGCCTCGTTCGGGGCGAACGAGTAGACGAGCCCGACCTTGAGGCGCTGCTCCGGCGGCAGGTGCTCCTGTGCCGCGGCGAAGGCCGTGTAGTAGCGCTTCGCCGCGTCGATCGAGGCAGTGGCGAACAGCGAGTTGAAGCCGTGGACGCGCCGGTCCCCGAGCGCGTACCGCTCGCTCCGGCGGGTCTTCTGGTCGAAGTGCCCGAGGATGTACCCGACCACTTGCCGGACGCGCTCGGGGTCGAGCAGCGCCCGCTCCGTGTCGATGGCGGCCACCTGCATGTCGGGGATCACCGCGGGTGCCCGGATCGTGTTGACGTAGTCGATGCGGAACGGCAGGACGTTCCGGTCGCTGATCGCGTCGACGATCGTGTACGCATGCAGCCGGTCGCCGAACGCCTGCTCGGTGGTCTTGAGCGTGGGGTTCCCGCCAGCGGAAGCGTTCTCGGCGAAGATCGGCGTCCCGGTGAACCCGAACAGGTTGTACCGCCGAAACGCCCTTGTGATGGCCCTGTGCATCTCCCCGAACTGCGAGCGGTGGCACTCGTCGAAGATCAGGACGACGTGCTGCTCGTAGATCGGGTGGTCCTTCCGCGACGCGACGAGCCGCGCCAGCTTCTGGATCGTCGTGATGACGATGCGCCGCTCCGGGTCCGCCAGGTGCGCCGCCAGTCTGGCCGTGGAGGTCGAGGCGTTCGCAGCGCCCTTCTCGAAGCGGTCGTACTCCTGCTTGGTCTGCCAGTCGAGGTCCTTTCGGTCGACGACGAACAGCACCTTGTCCACGCCGCCCAGACGCGTCGCGAGCTGCGCCGTCTTGAACGAGGTCAGGGTCTTGCCCGAGCCAGTGGTGTGCCAGACGTAGCCGCCGGCCCGGATCGTGCCGAGCTGGCGGTAGTTCGTCGCCACGGCGATCCGCGACAGGATCCGCTCGGTCGCCGCGATCTGGTAGGGGCGCATCACCAGGAGCACGCGGTCCACAGTCAGGACGCAGTAGCGTGTGAGGATCGAGAGCAGCGTGTGCTTTGCGAAGAACGTCTGGGTGAAGCCGACCAGGTCCTGGATCGGCCTGTTCGCAGCGTCGGCCCACCAGGAGGTGAACTCGAAGGAGTCGCTGCGGGCACGCCTGCGGGCTGCACCCTCGTCGACCCGGTCGCGCCTCGTCGAGTTCGAGTAGTACTTCGTGAGCGTGCCGTTGCTGATCACGAAGACCTGCACGTAGTCGAACAGCGCTGTGCCGGCCCAGAACGAGTCACGCTGGTAGCGGTCGATTTGGTTGAACGCCTCGCGGATCGAGACGCCGCGGCGCTTGAGCTCGACGTGGACGAGCGGCAGCCCGTTGACCAGGACGGTGACGTCGTAGCGCGTCGCGTGCCGGACGCCCTGGTCGGGGCCGACCTCGTACTGGTTGATGACCTGCAGGCGGTTGTTGTGGATGTCCTGCTTGTCGATCAGCGCAATGTTCTTGGTCGACCCGTCATCGCGCCGGAACGCGTGGACGTGGTTCTCCTGGATGCGCACCGTCTTGTCGATGGCCCGGTCGTTCGCGGGGGCGATGTACTCGGCGAGCAGCCGGCCCCACTCGGCGTCCGAGAGCACGACCCGGTTCAGCGACTCGAGCTGGACCCGTAGGTTTGCGGTCAGATCGGCACCGCTTCGGACGGAGACGTACTCGTACGCCTGGCTCCGGAGCAGCGAGATGAACTCGCGCTCGAGGTCCGCCTCGGACTGGTAGGCGCTCGTGCCGTCCGCCGCACGGCTGAACTGGGCGACGACGGTGCCTTCTGCCGAGACGGCGATCGGCTCGTAGCGGGAGCCGGCCGGCCCGATCACGCCCGGCCCTCCCCGAACGAGAGGAGTCGTTCGCGGTAGTGCTCGTACTGCAGGCGCCGGGCTGCGGCCTCCGACCGCAGGTCCTCCGACAGGCCGGCGACAAGAGCGTCGAGCCGATCGAGCAGGTCGACGACCCGGTCCTGCTCGGCCATCGAGGGAACGGGGATCGAGATCTTCGCCAGCGATGCGCTGCTGACCCGTTTGAGCTTGGCGCGGGCGACGTACTTCTTCTTCTGCGAGTGGAACGACGCCGTCTGCATCGCGTACGACACGAACCTGGGGTTCAAGGCGCTCCGGAAGAGGAACGTGTCGTCGTGGATCGCGACGGCCTCGCCGCCGAGCCAGGCGACCGCCTTGGCGACGTCCTCCACCGTCTCGCCGACGGCAGCGATCACGACGTCTCCGTGGCGCGCGAATCGAAGCTGCCCCGAGAGGTCGCGTCGAACGTGCGAGATCGTCGTGCTGGTCGCCGTGCCGTAGTGCGTGTAGATCTCGCCATAGTGGATGGCCGGGATGCCGTCCTCGACCACGTCGTGCTTCGTGAACCTGCGGCCGCGGACGAACTCCCCGAGCTCGCCGAGCGTCTTCCACTCGGCGCTCGCCTCGCAGTGCAGCCATGCGGCTTCGATGTCGGCGATGACGGCCTCGACCAGCGCCCGCCGGTCGGCCTGGCGCCGCGCGAGCTCCGCGATCTGCCCGTTGAGGACCTCGGCGACCACGGCCACGCCGCTGTCTGCAGGGTCGACGTAGGCCGGAACCGAGAGGGTGTATCCGTTCTCGGCGACCTCTCGGGCGGCCACGAGCCGCGCGAAGTGGCCTTCGTCCCCCCGCGCGGCGAGCGCGGCGAGGATCCGCTCCCGGTTCGCGGGCGAGAGCTGGTTCTTGTTGCCGGCATGGACGAACTCGCCGGACGCGTCCACGAAGAGGATCGAGTTGTCCGGCTTCGACTTCTTCAGGACGATGATGCAGGTCGCGATCGTCGTGCCGAAGAAGAGGTCGGGCGGGAGCTGGACCACGGCATCGACGAAGTTGTTGTCGATCAGGTATCGGCGGATCTTCTGTTCGGACCCGCTGCGGTAGAGCACGCCAGGGAACTCGACGATCGCGGCAGTGCCGTCGGGAGCGAGCCAGCTGAGGATGTGCATGACGAACGCCATGTCCGCCCTGGACCTCGGCGCGAGCACACCGGCGGGGGCGAACCGCGGGTCGTTGATCAGGAGCGCGTTCTCGTCGCCTTCCCAGCGCGTGGAGTAGGGCGGGTTGGAGACGATCGCGCCGAAGGGCTCCTCGTCCAGGTGCGCCGGGTGCAGCAGGGTGTCGCCGAGCTCGAGGTGGAACTGCTCGAACGGCACGTCGTGCAGGAACATGTTCATGCGGGCGAGGTTGTACGTGGTGAGGTTGATCTCCTGGCCGAAGTAGCCGCGGCGGACCTTGTCAGGCCCCAAGATCCTCCTGAACTTCAGGAGCAGCGAGCCAGACCCGCAGGCCGGGTCATAGGCGCTGTCCACCTCGGTCCTGCCGGTGACCGTGATGGCGGCCAGCAGCTCGGCCACCTCAGGCGGCGTGTAGTACTCGCCGCCGGACTTGCCGGCGTCGGCGGCGTACATCTGCATCAGGTACTCATAGGCGTCGCCGAACGCGTCGATCTCGTGGGAGCTGAAGTCGCCGAGGTCGAGAGAGCCGATCGCGCTGAGCAGCTTGCGCAGCTTCTGGTTCCGCTCGGCGACTGTGGCGCCGAGCTTGTTCGAGTTGACGTCGACGTCATCGAACAGGCCCTTGAGATCGTCCTCGCTGTCGGCGCCCACTGCCGACGCCTCGATCTCCCGGAACACCCGCTGCAGGGTCTCGTTCAGGTCCTGGTCGTCGGCGGCCCGTGCGCGGACGTTCGCGAAGAGTGCCGACGGCGGGATGAAGAAGCCCTTCTCATCGACCGTGTCCTGCCGGCCGTTCTCCGCCTCGACGTCCGACAGGCGCGCGTAGTCGAACCCAGGATCACCGGCGCGGCGCTCCTGCTCGTTCAGGTAGGCGGTGAGGTTCTCCGAGACGAAGCGGTAGAAGAGGAAGCCGAGGACGTAGCTCTTGAAGTCCCATCCGTCGACGCTGCCGCGTAGGTCTGTCGCGATGCGCCAGATCGTCCTGTGGAGTTCGGCGCGCTGGACTTCACGGATGCCGGGCGTCATCTGGGCCGGTCTCGGGATGGGCTGGGCAGGCGGGCTGGATGGCGCGACGGAGACGGGACCCGGGACGGGCTCGCCGCGCTCCTCGTCGATGGCCAAGGGTTCCCCCTACATGGGCTCGTCCGCCGGTCGTTCGCGACAGTGTAGGCGTCAGCAGGCCCGCATTCGACGTTGGCTCGCGGCGGGGGCGCTCGGGCGTAAGCCCGCGGGCCGTCAGGCGCTCCCGCCTCGTCGTCGACCTGCCAGGCCTCGGGAGGGGACCGGATCGGCGCGGTCACGGGCGCCGAGCACGTTCTGGCGACGCGGTGATCCAGCCGGGCTCGAAGCGCAGGGCGGGCCGCGACCTACCGCCCGGCCGGCGCGAAGGGCCGGTCGGGCGGCGACCCGGCTCAGTGCACGGCGCCGACGGAGCTCATCGTGAACATGGAGAGGACAGGGGAGACGGCGTCGTGCTCGGGCGCGCCGTCGCGCCGCTGGGGTCCCTCCCAGGGCGATCGGGGCGCCGGCAGGATCGCGCGGACCTCCAGCAGCCGGCCCCAGGCAAGGCCTGCGCGGAGCTGGAGCGAGGCGAGGGCGGCAGTGGCCCCCGTCCGCTCGATCCCCTTGACGAGCTCGAGGGCAACCTTCGCGGTCTCGCCCGCCGCGCCGTCGCATGCGGTCACGCTCTCCAGAGCCGCTCGGGCGGATGTCGTGTCACGGGCGGCGAGGCAGGCCCGCGCAAGGAGCAGCTGTCCATCCGGGTTGGGCAGGGCCGCCTTCACGCGCACCAGGATCGGATGAGCGTCCGCAAGCCTGCCGCCCGCCTCGAGGGCGATCGCACACCTGACCTGGTCCCTCGGGTCCGCGAGGTGCAGGTCGTCGTCGGTGCGGCCGAGCGCCTTCACCGCCCCCTCGTAGTCGCCGCGCATCGCGCTCGCCTCGGCGTGCTGGCTTCTGGCGGTGTCTGGGTCGATCAGGCCTCGCGCGAGGGCGTCGTCCGCTGCCGTGTCGAGTGCGTCGGCGTCCTCGAGGCGGATGAAGCAGTCGAGGGCGATCTGGCGGCCAGCCCGCTCGTACTTGGCCCTGTCGCGGCCGGAGCGGTCGATGACGTCAGCGATGGTGCTCAGGGCCGACTGCCAGTCTCCCAGTCGGGCCGAGGTCATCGCGAGGAGGCGCTCAGCCTCGAGGTCGTCACGGTCCCGCGACTCGAGGAACAGTGCCAGGGCCCGACGGTGCGCCGCCTCGTCGCAGTAGGCGTCGCCGAGCAGCCCGAGGATCGCGCCGTTGAGGAGGCGGCCGTCCCGGTCGTCCGGCTCCAGCGCCCGGAATGCCCCGACCTGCGTGAGGGCCTCGAACGCGCGGTCCGCGTGCCAGTAGGCCAGGGCCGCCAGATAGGACACAGGCCCGCGGGAATCGCCCTCGGCCCCGGCAAGCAGGCGCTCGGCCAGCGCGACGGCCTCGTCGTGACGCTCGGAGGCCATCAGGGCCTCGCACCGGGCGATCTCCGCGAGCTCGCCCTCGCCCGCCTCGGAGAGCGCGGCCATGGCCGCGGGCGCCTGTCCGAGCGCGAGGAGCGACCGGCCGGCAACGAGCGAGGCGACGATGCGCGACCCGTGCGGCAGATCGCCGCCCAGCGCGGAGCGCGCCCGCTGCAGCGCCCTCGCGTAACTCCGGCGGTTGAACGCGTCGAGCGCGAGGGCGACCTCGCGGCGCGGCGTGAGCGGCTCTCGGCTGATGCGGCCGGCGATCCGGCGCGAGAGGTCGAACGCCCCCCGCGTGTTGGCCTCATTGAAGGCGTCGAGCAGGGCGTCCCCGGACCCGGCGACCGCGCCGGCAGGCTCGGCCGCGTTTGGGCCTGACGTGCCGAAGACGGGCTCCCAGCGCGTGCCGAAGGCCGCGGCGATCCGGTCGAGGAGCGAGGCCTGGATGCCATGGCGCCCGGACTCCAGCCGGGCGACGACGGACTGGGTCGTCCCGATGCGGGACGCGAACTCGGCCTGGGTCAGGCCCAGGGAGGATCGCAGCCGCGCGACGGCGAGGGCGACGTTGGCGTGCGGGTAGCGCGCCGCGTAGGCCTCGTCGAGGCCCTCGACGCTGGCGAAGTCGGGGAACAGGTCGGTGGGTCGGGGCGTGGTCATCTCATTCGGTCTGCATCGCGGGTGGCGGGGTCGGAGAGGGCGAGCTCGTAGCGGTCCAGGCGGGCGTTGAACACCTCGAGCTCTCGGCGGGGCAGGTCGCCCTTCTTCATGGCGCCGTCGACCGCGATGACCGCTGGCCGGCCGGCGACCCTGGTGAAGCGGAAGAACTGGCGGAAGCGCCCGACGCGGTGCCGGACGCGGGACTCCCAGAGGCTCTCGAAGCCCTCCAGCTTCTTGACGGGCTGCCCGGGGTCCTTGCCGTAGAGCTCGCCGGACGCCCGGATGTGGACCATTCGGTCGACGAGGTCGCTGAGGACCGCCTTGAGGACATCGGGCTGCGGATGGCAGTTCATCATCCACTCGCGGCCGCGGGCCGACACATACACGTCGCGGTCTTCCGGCATCTCGGCTTGGCGGCTGCCCCCCACGCTATTGCGATTCTGCTATGTCGTCAAGTTACACGTTCGTTGCCCCCGGTCCGGGGGACCGCGCACAGCATGACCGTACTCCATCGCGACACGGCCCGCGGCGCCGCTTGTCGAATATAGCAGTTCTGCTATATGCTCCCGTCCATGGAGCGGGCGCCCGCCCGCGCAGGGAACGGGAGACGAGATGAGCAGCAGCGCGAAGGACGTGGAGGTGCACGTCCAGTCCCTCAAGACCAACGCCAAGACGCACTTCAAGGTGCCGGAGTCGACGACGCTCGACGAGGTCTGGACCATCGCGGCGGACCCGGAGCACCTCGATGAGCCGCGATCCCCCGGCGACACCATCCGCTGCAAGGGCGGCGCCGACCTCAGCGACCGCCTCGGCGCCACCCTGGCTCAGCTCGCGGCGGAGGGCGTCTGCCACGCGCGCCAGTTCGAGGTGCGCGGACCGTCGGGCGGCGCGGTCGACGCATGAGCGACCGGCCCCTGCCCTCGCTCGTCGACCCCCTCCTCGCGCGTGCCGCCTTCGAGCGGCACGCGCCCGCGGCCCTCGAGGGGCTCTCCTGGCACGAGCTGACGCCCCTGTCGATCGCGGTCGACCTCGAGGCCCTTCGCGCCGACGGCGAGCGCGATCGCTACGTGCTGAGGCTCGACTTCGCCTACTACCCCGACTGGCCGCCGCGGGCGACGTTCCTCGACCCGGCGACTGGCCGCCCCGACCCGTCGGCCTGGCCGCGGATCGAGGGTGCCGGCCACATCGGCTTCCACCCGACCTACGGGGACGCGGAGTGGGGCATGGTCTGCAACTCGATGTTCTTCGAGTACTACTTCTGGGGCGGCCACAGTCCCGACGGGGCGATCGCGTGGAAGAAGGACTCCCATACCTTCGCCGCCTCCATCAACGTCCTCAGGGACGTGCTGCAGGCCCCGTTCTACAAAGGACCGAGCAGGTGAGCGCGCCGCGACTGGTCGTCCCGCGAGCGATCTGGGACGACACCACGGCCGTGTTCGCGACCTTCTCGGCGGCCGGCCTCGAGGGCGGATGCCTCTGGTACGGCGTCCCTGGCACCCTGCGTGTCGTGCGGCTGGGCGTGCCGCGTCAGCGCGGGCGGCCGCGCAACTTCGAGATCGAACCTGCGGCCCTCGAGGAGCTCAACGCAGGCATCGGCGACGACCTCGCCGTCGTTGCGCAGCTCCACGGGCACCCGGGATGGGACGTCCGGCATTCCCCGTGGGACGACGACCTGATCGTGTCGCGCCGAGCGGTGTCGATCGTCCTCCCGTGGTATGGCGCCCATGTCGACCTCGCGGCCTGCGGCGTGCACGTCCACGGACCTGCGGGCTGGTCGATGCTGCCGCCCGGCGATGCCCTCGCCTCGATCGAGGTCGTCGACGATGGAGGCGAGGCTCGCCCGACGCTGGACCTCCGATGGCCCTGAGCAGCGGGGACCGCCACCTGCGCACGGACAGCCGAGTCCGGCTCGGCGCTCTGCGCCCCTCGCCACGGCGCGTCGTGGTCGCGACGGACGCAGCCGGCTCGCGGACCTTCGCCGCGCAGGCCGTCCTCGCGCTCGCGGTCGACCTCGTGGCGCGGATGTTCGGGGTGGTCGAGGCAGTCAGCATCGACGTGCCCTCGGCGCCGGTCATCCCCGGCGCCTTCCCGCGCCCCGGAGCGTCCGGGACAGGGCTCGACGAGCGCCTGCTCGATGTGGCGCGGCGCGTGTCAGGGGGCGAGATCGAGGTCGTCGCCGACCGCGCCGCGGCGGGCGACATCCTGGTCTGGTCCGGCCACGGGCCGGCGCCGCGCCACGAGGGCCTCGTGGTGCGCGCCCACGGCGACGGGTTCGCGGCCTTCTGCTCCACGGAGCGGGCCGCGCCCGCTGTCGCGCCGCGACGGCTGGAAGCCCTCGGCCCGCACCTCGCCGCCTGCCTCGCCGCCGACCGCGTCTTCCGGCACCTGCGCTCCTTGGACGTCACCGGGACCTTCGAGGTCGACCTCTCGACCCTCGGGGCCCCCGCCTGGTCGTCCGCGGAGCGCAGCCAAGACCTTGTCGTTCCGCCTGCCTACCTGGTCGGCCTCGGCGCCGTCGGCGGGGCGTACCTGTACACGGCGGCCGCCTCTCGGAACCTCAACGCGGCGCTCGTCGGGATCGACCCTGACATCGTGGACCCGACCAGCCGCAACCGGCTCCTCACCGCGGAGCACGCGGATGTCGGCGCGCGCAAGGCCGACCTCGGGGCGAGGCTCGCGGCCGGCTCGGGCGTGGCCTTCCACCCGAACCGGGCATATCTGGCCGAGTACCTCGTCGAGGCTGGGCGGTCCCTTCCCGCCGCCCTGCTCGCGACCGAGTCCCTGTTCAGGTACGAGTACGTGCTCTCGTGCGTGGACCGGAACACCTCGCGCCGCGACATCGCGGCCCTGCAGCCTCGCCATGTCGTGTCGGGCTCGACCGACGGGCTCCGCGCCGAGTCGACCTACTACTCCCATGCCGGGGCGTGCGAATGCCTGGCATGCAACCACCCCGTCCTCGAGGCGGACATGCGGGACATGGCCGACGAACTCGCTTCACTTGGCGCGCCTGAACGGGCCGAGCGCCTGCGGCTCGCCGGGGCGTCCCCGGAGGCCGCGGCGGCCATCGAGGACTTCCTCGAGCACCGCCGGTGCGGCAGCGTCGGCGAGACGGAGCTCCGGCGCCTCGGCGCGGCGATCGACGGGCCCGAATGGTCGGTCGGGTTCGTCTCGGCGGCGGCCGGCGTCCTGCTCGCGGCCCGCCACATCACCCTCGTCCGATCTGGCCCGCCGGCCGCGGCCGAGTTCCGGCTCTACTTCACCGGTGCCGGTTCCGTCTCGTCCAGCACTGCGCAGCGGAAGCCGACGTGCGACGTCTGCGGGCCCGCCGATGCGCAGGCGCGCTTCGCCCGCCGCTGGGGCGGCTCAGGATGACGGCGCCAGCCGGACCCTTGACGCACTGGCCGGTCGGCCTACCGGCCGGACACGGCCCCGCCCGACGGCAGCGTGTGGCCTATGATCGCTGCCTGGCCATCGCGATGCGGGGGAGTCGTTGTACGCAGGATCAGGGCAGGCGGTCGAGGTACTCCCGGACGGAGCGATCCCGCCGCACCGCCGCCAGGACCCGGTAGAGCCCCTGCTCGGCGGCCTCCGGGGTGACTCCGCCGGCGAGCGACTCCCGGTGGACCTGGCGGTAGCCCGAGTCGCCAGGGCGTCGGCCGAGCGCAGCTGCCCGCAGGGCGAGGCCGGTCGGTCTCAGGAACGCCGCGAGCCCGACCCCGTCGGCGCCCTCGGGCGCGAGCTCGAGCCTCAGGCTCCATCGGCGCCCCAGGGCGAGCTCGAAGCACCAGTGGAGGGCGCCGTCGGCCCGGCGCTCCTGGCGGACGGACGTGGCTGGCGCAGCCATCGGGGCCCAGACGGGCACGAGGAGACCCCTGAAGACGTCACCCGCCCTGTTTACAGCTACGTGGTTCATGCGAGCTCCTCGATCCCGACGCCACTGCGCCCGCCCCGGCAGGGCGCACCCCGCATCCCGACTGCCACGCTGACCTGAGGCGAGATGATGTCAAGCACCGCGGTCCTGAGCGCCCTCCGGCGCGTCAATGCCTCCGTCGGGGTCATGCTGCCCCTCTCCATTCTCCTGACGCTGCGCTCGTACCTCGAGCAGTGGTACGTGGCCTGGCCTTGGTTCGCGCTGCTTGCCGGCTGGTGCCTCGTCGGGCCGACGCTCGCGTTCCGCGAGATGCGGAAGGCCAAGCCGACCCGCCTGCAGGCCGCCAAGACGGAGTACGACCGGACGCAGACCCTGGGGTTCGTGCTCATGCTTGCGCCCATCCTGCTCACGCCCGTTGACAACGGTTGGTCAATCGCGACCGGAGTCCTGGTCATCGCGGCGGTGGCCGTCGAGCTCGTCCGGGGCGACCTGTGGGTCTACGACCCGCGCCACGTGGCACCGGTGTGGAGGGTAGAGACCTCCAGGAACGAGGTGGTCTGGGTCGTGGGCCGCGCCAAGCCTGAGGCCGGCAAGCCGTTCTGGGCTCATGAGGCGCTCACTGGCGACGGCCTTCTCGCAGCACAGCCGAGGAACATGGAGTGACCGAGCGACTGCCGCCGAGCACCCACTTCGACTTCGACACGCTCGAGCGCCTGCTCTCGGATCCCGACTCGGATGTCGATGTGGTCATCGCGTCGCGCCGGAGCGACGCGGATGTCCCGGAGGCCTGGAAGGTCGTGCTCCCGAGCGCCGACGCGGAGCGGACCGCCAACGCGGCCAGGGTGTTCGCGAACCGCCAGCGCGAGCGCAACGTCGTTCCCCACCTCCCGTGGGCTGCTGACGAGGCTCGCTCGGGCAGTCTCGGCGAGCTCGACACGGGACTGCTCGAGGCCGTCATGGGTGCCGCCTGGCGCCTTGCAGGGACGCCGTCCATGCGGTACTCGAGGCTCTACGCCCTCGTGATCCGCGGGAAGGACGCAGTGGACGCCGGGCCCGCGGACTTGGCGGACGGCCCGCGCCTCCCGGACCACACCGCGGTCCTCGCCCGTGTGGGCAGCCCGTGGCGGCAGGTGGACCAGGTCGAGCACCAGCGCGCGTACCGCCTCACCGCCGAGAACAAGCTCGATCCGCTGGACGGGGTCATCGTCCTCGACGGCGTGTTCGACCTCCTCGCGCTCGGAGACCGGTACCTCGCGCTCGACTACGCCGCCTTCGAGGCGACGCTCAGCAGCCCGGAGAGCCGGCGGCTCGAGAACGAGCGCGCGACCGCTGAACTGAAGGGCCTCTTCAAGCACGATCAGGCGGGTGTCGACAGGGCGATGGGCGACCCGCGGTTCGCCGCCCGGGTCCGGCGCATCCTCCAGCAGGGCGGGTTCCTCCGCCGCGACCAGATGCCCGGGATCGAGGACGCCATCCGCGACTACCGGCTGACCGTCAGCGTCGATCCGATCGACAACGCCCTCCGGCTCCCCGGTCGGCAGTCGGCCAGGTGGGACGGCCTCCGCGTCGCCGAGGATGCCTACGTCACCGGCGCGGTGAGCGGGTGGCACTACGAGGCACCCACGAAGACCAGGTGGCGGCGTCTCGTCGTGCTCGACGTCATCCGCGGCGAGAATGGCCAGATCGCGGGGCTGGTGACCGAGGCCGGCCCTGTCGCTGTGGCCGAGGCGATCGCCGATATCAACGCCGGCCGGGTCGGCTACGTCGTCGCGACGGACTCGGAAGTGGTCGCGGTGGAGGTCGTGCGGCAGGACGGCAACCTCGTCCTCTGGGCGTCCACGTCCGATGACGACGGCGCGAACCTGCTCGCGGAATTGAAGCCAATCCCGCCGGGGATGGCAGCCCGTCTCGGGCTGCCGGCGCCTCCGGAAGCTGCCGGCCGCGGCGCGCGTGCCGCGGCGTCTCCTCGCGAACGCGCTCGACGGCCGAGGGCCGATGGCGCGGCCGACCGAGGCCTGACGCCTTCAGGTTGACGCCCGCCCTGGCAGCGGGCCGACGGCGCCCAAGCGGGCGCTTCCGGCCGCTGCGGCAGCGCCGGTCAGGACGGAGCGGCACGGGCGGCTGAACCCGAGTCCACGGCGGACGGGAGCCTCTGCAGGACTACGACAGCCCGGTAGGCTTGGCTCGCCGTGGAGATCCCCCATCCGTCACGCCTCCTGCTCGCTGCCGCCCGGCTCCTGCCTGCGAACGCGAGCGCGACTGTCCGCCTCGACGCGCTCCGCGCGAGCCCGGGGACGGTGGAGCCGCTCTACGGCAGGCGGGGCTGGGTCGACCGGGCGGTCGAGGCCGTCTGCCCGGGGGCCAGTGCGGAGGAGGACCGGCCCCCGCATCCGTTCACCGACGAGGTCGTCGGCCCGTACGGCGCCTCGGTCGTGCTGCCGGGGCCCGTGCAGGACGCCGTCTATGCGAACCGACTGCTCCTGGCGGCCCTCTACCTCGACCGCAGGCGCCTCAGGGGCCGCCGCACGGAGCGGCTCGCCGCGCGCGTCGCCGCCGTGCTTGCGGTCGCCGGGGCCACGAGCGACCGGGCCGGCCTCGGGCCGTACCTCGCTCCCGAGCGGACGCGGCGGATCGTCCTCCCGCGCCACGCCGACCGCAGCCGTCTTGAGGCGGCGATCTCGTGGGCTGCCGATGAACTTCGACTGATCGACGGGGCGAACGACGCCATGGGCTGGCTGGCGACCGGGTCGCGGAGAGTCGCGACCGAGACGCCGGACGGGTGGCTCATCGAGGCGCCTGAGCTCCTCCTCGTCCAGGTCAACGAGCTGATCGCGGCCGAGTTCGTCGAGCGAGACGCCGTCGACGACCTGCTGGCGCGCTACGGGCGGGCTCTCGGCGATGCGGTCCGCGAGTCGGTCGCACGCATGGGCGCCCGGTCGGCGCATCGTCTCCGCAGGTCCGCGGGGGTCGAGGCCTTCACGATGGGCGATGACTCCCGGCTCCTCCTGGCCGTCCTCAACGACCCGCTCGCCCCGCCCTGGGACAGCGAGGACGGGCTCCGCCCGATCGACGGCGCTGTTGCCGAAGCCCTCGCGGCCGCAGGTCCCCACGACGTGGCCCTCGCGGTCGGCCAGCCACTGGCGGCGCCCTACTTCGCGCAACCGGGTGGCGGCGCCGGGCCGTTCGCCCTCGGCATGGCCGCCTCCGACCTGGACGTGCTCTCGCGCTGGGCCGACCGGACGCCGCTCGGGCTGCTTCGCTTCGCGCGTTCCGCCGCCGCCGCCCGCGACCGGGGCGACGTGGTCCGGTTCAGCACGCTGGACGAGTTCGTGCTCTACCTCCAGCTCGGAGAGCGTCACCCCCAGCCCCCGTCCGGGTCGGGTTTCGTGCTCCTCGTCGAGCCGGGGACGGCCGAGCCACTGCGGAGGCTCGTCGCGCGCGAGACGGGGATGGCGGCCGTGCACCCCCCGGGCTACCGCGGCGTGGCCGCGGGAACCAAGCGGTACCGGACAGCCCGCCTCCCTGTCATCGTCCCGCCGGCCGCCTACGACCCGTCGGCCAGGATCGTCGCGGCCGGGCGTCTCGAGGTCTGGTTCCGCCCAGACGGCGGCGACGAAGCCGGCGTGCTGGCAGACGTGGTCGACTCGCTCGCCACCGCCTTCGCGCTGCTCCCGGCCGACTTGCCCGGCTGCATGCCGGATGTCGCCGGTTCGATGGCCGTCCTCGTGTCCGACGACCGGGCATCATCCGACGCCCCGCTCGACGAGGAAGGCCGCCCTCCGATCCTGAGCGGCGGCATCGAGAAGGACGGGACCGCCCACCTCGCGCTCGAGCCGGGCTTCGCCGAGGTCGCCGGCCAGGCCGACAACGAGGCCGACCGGTACCTGGTCGAGGCCGTCCTGCGCATGGTGTACGACCTCGCCGGGGACCCGCGGGACGCGGGGGAGGCCGTCGAGGCGGTGCTCCCGATCGGCCGCAGGCGGCTCATCGGCATGCCGGCAGGCGACCTCGCCGACCTGCTCGGGCCCCCCGACGTCCGGCCCTGGCGGCCCGTGTCGGAGGCGGAGGTCGCGCGCTGGGATGACACGCTCACAGAGGAGGCACTCGCCCCGCACGTCCGCGAGGCTGGCCCGCGCGCTCTGATCAACGCCGCTGTGGAGCACCTGGTCGAGCGCATGGCGTCCGGCCTCGCGGAGCTCGATCGCGACGCCGCGCTCCTGCGGGCGGTCGAGCTCGTGGAGTCGGCCCACCGGGAGGAGGCCCTCGTCCACAGCCGGCTCGTGAGCGCCCCGCTGGTCTTCGGGGAGGAGGATGACGAGGTCCTGCGGCTGCGCCGAGACCTGCAGCGGATCCCGAGGTCCGCGGTATCGGCCCGGTACCTCGTCGAGTGCGTCGCGGCCACACCATCCACTGGCGGAACCCCGTGCTCCGACAGGGCCGCCGAGGAGCTCACGGCCCTCGCGTCCCTCGTGACGGAACTCGGCCTCGCGAGCGACCGCGCGTGGCTCGGCGGCGGGCGGGTCCGCGCCGCCTTCGACACCGGCGGCCGCCTCCATGTCGAAGTGAGGCCGATCCAAGCGCAGTACGCCGCCGCCGCCGAGCGCTGGCAGCGCGGCGAGGCGTCGCGCGCGTACGACGAGTGGTGGCACTTCGCGCCCGACCACGAGGTCCAACTCGACGCCCGGAGCCTCGAGCTCGACGCGGCCTGGCGCGGCGAGTTCGGCTACGCCCTGTCCGAGGTCCTCCTCATGATGAACGGGGCGCTCCTCGCCGCCGACGACCGGAGGGTGTCCGTGGCGGTAATCGACCGGGCCGGCCTGCTCGACGAGATCGCCGAGAGGAAGGGGATGGCGCGCGGGCTCGCCGACCGGATCCTGTCCGATCTCACGCTGACCCCGCGGGCACGGATCTCAGAGGCGCCGCCGGGATTCCGGCAGGAGGACGTCTTCCCGTGGCGGTTCAACCGCGCGTACTCGTACGTCCGCCGCCCCTTCGTCGCCGCCGGGAGGCCAGGCGACCCACAGATCGCGTTCGGCACGCGCCACCTGGTCCATGCCGGGCGCCACCTCTTCAGCCTTGTCGGCGGCGGCAGCCTGCGGGCGCGCACGAGCGGCCTGAGGACCCTGATGGGCGCGATCGCAGCCGAGCGGGCCCGAGCTCTCGTGGAGGACGTGGCCGGCGCGTGCCGGGCCGCCGGCATGACGGCGCGCACAGGCGTGCGCAAGGCCGGCGGCGGGAGAATCGGGGCGCCCGGCCCCGACCTCGGCGACATCGACGTGCTCGCCCTCGACCCCCGCCGGCGGCGGGTCCTCGCGATCGAGTGCAAGTCGAGCGCCGCCGCGCGCACCCCATGGGAGCTGGCCTCGGAGTCCAAGGAATTCATCAGGCCTGGCGGCCACCTCGAGCGCCATGACCGGCGGGTCGAGTGGCTCCGAGTGAACCGGGGCGCGGTCGCGCGCGACTTCGACGCCGAGCTCAGGGGCTGGGAGTTCGTCGGCCTCCTGGTCACCGACATGCCGATCCCTACCGCCTTCGGATCGCCACGCCGCCCGATCCGGATCGTCGATCTCGCGGCCCTGCGCAAGGAGCTCGAAGCTGACGCCTGACTCCGATTGCCCAGGGCATGCGGCGGCCGGCGGGGGAGTTGCGGGCTGCGGGAGGGTTCCACCCCCGTGCGAGACGACGCCAAGCGCTACCCGATTGCGGTTGTCACACCTCGGGGACGACCCGCTGCCCTTGCTCGCCTCGGCTCCGCTCGGCTCGACGCCCGCCTCGGAGGGTCGAGGCCCCGTCGGCCAGCGGCGTGACCGCCCGCCGGTCATGCGCGCACGCCGACGGCGCCGCATCTCCGCCGTCCGGAGCGGGGCCCCGGGCAGGCTGCCACCAGCCACTTATCCGCCGCTTATGCTCGATAGGCGCTGGCGGCTGCTCTTGTATCGACCGCCCAGTGTCAAGGAGGCGGCCGCACCCTGTGCCCGGCGCGAGCGCCGCCTCTCGATCGAACTTGTCGCGGTCCGCCGTGCCCCGTTGCGGGCTCGACCGCCACAGCGGCGACGCGCGCTGTCCCACGCGTTCGGGCCTTCGTCAGTCGCCAGGCCTGGCGTCGAACGACGAGGCGATCGCGGCCTCCAGATCCTCGCCGACCAGCTCGCCTGTACGCTCGAGAATCGTCGCGAAGGAGGCGACCGAGTCGAGGCGCGCGGCCACGATCGAGGTCGCAGCCTCGCGCGCATCTTCGAGGAGCCGCGCGATCGCCTCGCCCTGTTCTGCCTTGAGGGACTCGGGGGCTCCCTAGAGACCGCAGCGGCGGAGCGGGTCGGGACCTGGGCGCACAACAAGCCGATGGGGGATCTGGATGTCGTTTCGGTGGCCGGGTTACCGCGATCTCAAGCAGCAGCTTGGCGAGCTTGGCGCAGCCAGCCAGCTCGTGGAAGTTGCTGTCCAGGAGATGCTCGCTTCAGGCGCCGCGACTGGCGACTCGGCTGCCCACGTGCAATCCCTTGCGGTCAAGCACTCCAACACTGTCAACGCGCAGGACCCCGGGGTCGTTCGCGGCCACGTTGCCCGCTTGTACATCGTCACGGTGAACAGCGCCCTCGAGCGTTATCTGCGTGATCTCTGGGAGCACCATCCAAACTGGAAGCGGCTCGGCGCAGGCTCTTCGGCGTCCAGCCGCGCGAAGCGCTCCAGCATCTTCTTGCCGTTGGCGATCTCGCTCGCGGCAGTGTCGCGCCGCTTCGCCCGACCGGTGCGCTCCGCGTAGTCGGCCATGAGCGCCTCGGGCGTGCGGCCGCCCAGCTCGTAGCGTCTGATCGACGCATCGACCCAGGGGCGCTGCGGGCTGCGGGGCGTCTCGGGCTCGATCGGCGTGATCCACTCGGCCCGCATCTGGCGGGCGAGGGCGGCCGGGCTCCGGATGCCGGTCCGCAGCTGGCGGGCTGACAGCACCATGGCGGGATCAGCCCTTCGGCGGATGGGGGTCGTGGCCGTAGGTGTCCCGCTCGCGGATCTGGCCCGACCGGTTCTGGATGTACAGCTCGCTGCCGCCGCGGCGCGCGGTCTCCCGGGCTGCGTCGATCGCCTCCCGCTGGGTCCCGAAGGTGCGGGTGACGCGCGAGTTGCCCTCGCCGCGCTGCGCCCATCCGTCGCCATGACGCACGACCCACTGGTTCTTGCCCATCACGCACCCCATTTCCGATGCTCGGCTCCTGGTCAGTTTAGAACGCAGGTTCCAATCTCATCGACTGCACCCCATTCCTCGGGCTCGCCCTCCCAGTGCCACACACGGGACCGTCGGTGGCGCGCCCTGAACGCCTCGATTCGCCGCCTCGGCAGCTTCGGCGCCCAGACCGCCATGCCATCCCGGACCCAGTAGTGGGACTCGCAGGGGAAGGCCCAGTTGCCGATCGATGGCCACAGCGACACCCTCTCGCCGTCGAACGCCAGTCGCCAGTCGTCCGGGCTGAGCGGCGTCACCACGCGGCCGCCGCAGCCGCAGGCGCAGGCGTGGACGCACGTCGCGTACTGGACCGAGACGTACAGGACCCGTGGCTCGAGGTCGCGCGGGATGAACTCCACGAACTGGTGCTCCAGCGGAACCGGCGGTCGGGTCAGCATCGGTCGTCGACGATGTCGTTGCCGCTGATCGTGAACAGCGTGTGCTGCTCGTCCTGCTGGTCCAGGTAGAAGCCGAGGTGCCGCTTCCACCGGAGGACGGCGAGGACGGCGGCCAGCGCGTTCAGCTCGCCGACCTGGATGTTCGCCGCGTAGAGGGCGGCGTCGTCGCCGGGGTCCTCCGTCGGGATCCAGCCGCGTCCGGACGCCGGTCGACCCGGCAGGCCTGCGGTCAGCCGGACCTGGCCGGACAGGGCGCCTCCATCGATGTCGACCCCTATGCCGGTGTCGAAGAACGGGGTCCCGTGCGCCTCGAGCCACTCCACGATCGCCCGCTTGGACGGCGACGGGTCGACGGCCAGGAACACCGCCGACATCCCCTCGAGTACCGCGACGGTGGACTCGTCGACATCGTACGGGTGGGCCAGGACGCCGTGCCGCATGCGGCTGTAGACCGCGGCGAAGTGGCTGGCCTTGTTCGGCCCACCGTCGAGGTCGGCGATCGAGGCCGCGCCAGGCGCCCTGAATGCGTTGTGCACCCGGAGGCGGTCACCGTCGTAGAGGTGGATCTCGGCGACATGCGTCTTGGCGAGCAGGTCCAGCAGGTACGAGCCCGTGCCGCCGACGCCGACGATCGCGATGGCGCCGACCTTCAACCTCTCCGACAGCGCCCCGATGCCAGCCCTCGCCGAAGCGGTGTCCTGGTAGAGGAACGGCGACCCCTCCTCTGCGGACTCGACGACCCGGAAGGAGCAGGCGGTCGCGTCCGGGTCGATCGCAGCGGCGTGCGAGCCGAGGATCGCGGCGTAGGACACCACCTTCTCGTAGACGTTCGGGTAGCCCGACGAGCCAGGTGGCTTGTGGGAGAACGAGAACCTCGCCCGGATGCCGCTGCCGAGGTCCCTGCTGACCTCGCCGTTGATGAGGCGCTCGAGGCGGTGGCCGGCGCGGTCGGAGGGCACCTCGCCCGCGAACTCGATGACGTGCGTGTCCGGCGGAGCCGCCACCTCCTCGCCGTCGACGACGGTCGTCGTCAGGCTGGACACGAGCACGCCGCGGTGCACCTGACCGTCAGGCCCGACGTAGGGGACGTCGTGGACCAGCAGGTGGCCGGCGCGGACCTCGATCGCGTAGCCCTCGCGGGCGAGGCGAGCGAGATCCGGGCTACGACTTATCAGTGACCCGGACATCGAAGATCATGCCGTCCTTGACCTTCACCGAGCCGCCCTCGGCCAGAATGCCCTTGGGCTTGTGGTCCGGACCCTTGCGGTAGGTCACCGAGTAGATGTAGTTGGGGCCCTGCGGCCCGCCCGGGAAGGCCAGGGCGACCACCTCGTCGAAGGTGATCTCCTCCTTCGGGACCTCGTGCGGCTCCCCGTTGACGACGATCGTCACGGGCTTGGGTCCATGCGGGCCCGCGGGATCCTCAGTGCTCATTGTTCGGCCGTGCCTCCACCTGCTGGAGCTTGCCGACGTCGCCGTCAGACGGCCTTGGCCGCCGACGATCCGTAGGCTATAGTGGACGACGTCGTCGCAGATCGCATAATGCCAAGCTGGAGCAGGACTGTCAACTATGGTAGACGACCATGTCTCCGATGACGGACTCCCATGGCTCGGCGATCGCATCCGATCGCTCCGGATCGACCGCGATATCCCTCTCACGGAACTCGCTCGCAGAGCGAAGATCTCTCGCTCCTATCTCTACGAGCTGGAGCGGGAAGACTCCGACCAACGCCCCGTCCCAACGGCGGTTGTCCTATATCGATTGGCGCGCGAGCTCGGGGTGTCCGTGGCCGACCTCGTCGAGCCTGAGCCCCCTCGCGTCGCCGACCTCCGAGACAAGGACATTCCGCACGGCCTCCTTGAGGCCGCCGGGGAGCTCGGGCTGAGCCGCTCGGACGTCCGACACCTCGCCAGCATCCGGTTCCGCGGACAGCAGCCCCAGTCCGCCGGCCGCTGGAAGCTGCTCATCCAGCAGCTGGAGCTCTCTCTACCGCTCGACACGCAAGCACAGGAACGAGCGAGACGTGGGGACGAGCAGTAGCGTCGCGGTCGGCAGGCTCTGCTCGGCCGAAGGCATCGACGAACCAGTCAGGGCAATCGTCAAGAGAGCCGAGGCGCTCCTGGATAAGGTCCAGGGACTGGGTGGTCTCGCGGAGCTGCCCGTCGACATCGAGCTCGTCGCCTCGTTCGCAGGTGTCACCAGCATCAGGGACGTCCCCGGGCTGCCAGTGATTGCCAAGATCGGTCCCGGAGCAAGGCCCGGCGAGCTGGTGATCGAACGGCGCGCCGAGGACTCGCTCGCCCGCCGGCGGTTCTCGGTCGGTCACGAGGTGGGGCACACCCTCTTCCCGGACTTCTGGGCGGATCCGAACGCCTGCCGCCCACCCTCCGACGACACCCTCATTGGGGCACCGGCAGATCCAGTCGAAGGGCTCTGCGAGGTCGCCGGCGCTCACCTGTTGATGCCCACCCGGCTGATCGCTCCACTCCTTGCGGGCAGGAGCCTGAGCATGTCAGCCGTGGTCGAGTTGGCCAATCTTGCCGAGGCAAGCCTCGCGGCTAGCGGCCGGCGGCTCATCGACCTAGCGACCCAGCCGTCCGCGTTCCTGAGCATCTCCCCGAGGCACTCGAAGACGCAGCGACGGGAGCTCGATCGGCTCAAGCTCCAGCCGACCCTCCCGGGGTTCGCTCGCCTCGAGCCGCCACCTCCGAAGTTCAGGATTGACCACAGCTACCGCTCACCGGCCATGGTCTACCTCCCCCAGGAGAAGTCCCTTTCTGAGGAGCCGTTCCTCCGAGCGCTTGCCTCTGGGGCCGTCGAGGAAGGCATTGACGAGGTCCAGCTCCACGGGCGGACCCACAGGCTGCGGCTGAGCGTGCTGTTCGCTCCTATGCGAGTTGGAGACGACGTCAGTGATCGCTTCCTTGCGGTTGCATCGCCCGCCTGAAGGTCTCCATGCGCTCAGGCAGGCTGTGCGTTGCACTCGGCCATCGAACCGGACAGCGGTGACGCGCCCAGGGACAGCGCCGTAGGTGGGGTCGGCTTGGCGCTGCGTGGCAGACGTTGCATGTGGAGTCGCTTGATTCGGGACGGAGCTCGCTACAGCCAGCCGCCGGCCTCGAGGGCGGCCCAAGCGATCCGGACCTGCTTCTCGCTGAACATCGACTTGCGCTCGTTCCAGGCGCGGAAGGCGGCGACGACCTCATCCGGCGACTGTGCCCCCTCATGCGCTGCGATCCAGTGCGTCGAGGCCAGCAGCTCCATGCCGAACGGGGTCTCGAATCCCGCGACGAGGTCTGTCACCCGGCGGAACCGCTCGGCCGTCCCCGGATGGTCGGCGAGGAAGGACTCGGCTTCAGGGGCCACGCCGGGGACGACCTCCAGCTGCCTGCCGGGGGCGTCGCCGCCGTCGCCGTAGCCGCTGATGAAGTGGCCCTCCACCCGGGCCAGCACCTGTCGCAGGTTCTCGGCGTACGGCCCGTACGGGGCCTTGACGTAGCGCAGGCGAAGCGGCTCGCCCGCCTCCTGCATGAAGTACATGAGCTTGTGCACCTCGAGGAGGCTGACCGAGGTGTCCATCAGGCCGTCGAGGTACTTGGCCATCAGGGCCACCAGCGTCGCCCGGCCCGGCGTCATGCGAGGCACTTCGACGCTCGCCTGGATATCAGGAAGTGCCGGAGCGCCGGCGGGCTCGAAGACCAGGACTCGGACGTCCGGAAGCGCGGCGAAGGCGCCCTCAATGCGGGGCCGGACGTCCTTCCAGTCGAGGCCGCCCAGACCGCACCCAAGGGGCGGCACCGCGATCGAGGTGATGCCCAGGCGGTCAACATCACGCACAAGCGCCGCGAGCCCCGCGTCGATATCCTCGAGCTTGGACTTGCCGCGCCAGTGGCGCTTCGTGGGGAAGTTCACGATGAACCGCACGCCGGCAAGTTGCCCGGTCTGGTGGATCAGCATCCTACCCGGCTCGACGTCGCCTCGTTTGCAGGCCTGTTGGTACTCGGCGAAGTTGCGCGGGAACGCGTGCTTGAACTGCAGCGCGATGCCGCGTCCCATGAAGCCGACGCAGTTGACCGTGTTAACGAGCGCTTCGGTCGGCGCCCGCAGGATGTCCCCCCGGGTCAGCTCAATCGCCACGCCATCAGCCTCAGTAGTACCACGCGGGTTGAAGTATCACACTCGGGCGGTGCGCCGACGCCGCCACCGCGCCCTCGGCTTGGACCTTGATCGCTTGGCTCCGCACGCCGATCGCCTCCACTAGCGTCCAGGGCATCCTCTCGAAGAGTAGGAATTCCGCCTGCTTGGCCTCCTTCACCGCCGGCTCCTGCCAGCTGTTGTCGGCCACCTTCTCCCAGGGGACCAGGCTCAGCTCGTTGAGCGTCGAGTAGAAGTCGGCGTACGCGGCGCTCGCGTTCGAGGCGGTGAAGGCCCATCGGACCCCGTTGGCGTTGGCCCACTCGACGGTCCGGTGCAGGTCCGCCTCCAGGTGCAGGATCGGGCCCTGGCCCCCTCTGTAGGCGAGTTGTGGGTGATTGGCCCTGTAGATGAGGTAGAGCATCACGGACCGGGGGCAGAAGTTGAACGGGACGTAGTCGGCGACGACGTCGCCTGAGTGGCAGGCTACGGGCCGGTGGAAGCGGGCTCCCTTGATGTGGCTCATCCCGATCGTCGTCGCGGGACCTCCGCGCTGAGACACGATCGCGTCCGAGACCAAGCCGCCGTCCTTGACGATCGAGGCCAGGTTGTCGACGTGGGTGATGTGGTAGATCTTCGGCGACTCGGGGGGCGTGGTCATTGTGTGTGCGGCGCCATTATAGAACGTCCGTTCATTTGTCATCGGGGCGACTGGTGCAGGCATCGCTCAGCGTCGAGGCTGGCGGGGTGGCTGTCAACGGCCCGCAACCTCGGCAAGGGACCCGGCCAGGCCTGAGGTCGCGTTCAGGTTCGCCCGGGCCGACTCTGAAGCTCCTCGCTCACGGTCGTGGCCCGAGCCAGCCGGATCACCCCCACGCTGAGGTGGTTATGGGAGGCGCTAAGCCGGTTGGACCTCCGACCTCAATGTCCGGGCGGCGGTCGCCGGCGCAGGCCAGGTGGGACAACGGGGCGATCGCCCGGTGGCAACGCCGGTAGCAATCGGGGCGAACGCCGGCGAACACTGGCCCGGCTGCAATGGCCGTTCCGTGCGGGAAATCGGACTGGGCGGACCTCGGCGAACGCTGCGCCGGGAACTGTAAAACCCTCGCCTTCGGCTGTGGCAGTTCGATTCTGCCCCGGCCCACCAGTCTTCTCTTCGCGCTTCTCCGGCCCTCTGGGGCCACGGGACGACCTTACGGGCCGATGCGCGCCGGGTCAATCCCAAGTGTGTACGTATCACGTGAAAAGGATGCTGGAGGCGTGGGGGCCGCCACCCGGTAGCAAGCCGGTAGCAATAGGCGTCCGCCGGCGACGCCGGCCTGCGGCGGGAGGCGCAGGCGGGGCGTCGCAGCGACCCGAGCAGTCCCTGTCGTGCACCCGGTGCGCGCCTCAGGGTGGCTCCGGCGGAAAGCGCAGGCCGCTCTCGAATCGGTCAGGTGAACCCTCGGGCGGGATCGCGCTCCCCCATCCTCCCGGGTCGCGCGGTGGGCCTGCCGCGGCCGCGCCCGAGTAGGGTCCCAACGCGTCGGCGGCCGCGGCGACGTCGCGACGCAATCCACATGTCGGGCCGCCGTCCTCGCCTGCTGATCCCAACGAGGACCAGCCAAGCGGGCTGGGCAGGTTCAGTGGCCGCGGACGGGCACGTCCGGTGGCCACGGCCGGGCAAGTTGGCGTCCGGCTATGGGCAGTTTCTCGTGGCCGTCGTCTGGATCGACTCTCGGTGATCGGTCGGCCATGCCAGCCCATAGCCGCACCTCGCGGAACGGTCGGCTGGTTCATCACGCTCTGGCCGCTCACATCACGCTCTGGTCGGGTTGACCCCGCTTTTGGAGGCGACTACGATTGCCCCAATCCGGCGATGGTGTCCGCCGAGGCGCTGAGCGCCTGAACCGCCCGCACGGGCTGATGGCCCCTGGACTGCATGGCAGGCCCGGGGCCTTCTTGTACCCCGATGCGGAGGACGGTGCGTGGACAGCATCTCCTTGGTCGCGGTAGCGCGGCCCACGACCCGCGCGTTCGGGTTCCCCGCCCGCCAGGCGAACTACACGACGCTGCTCATGTCCACGGGGCTCACGTTCGGCACGATCTCGGCGCTGTACGGCCTCACGAACGGCTACATCGACCAAGCCGCGTACACGGTGCTCGTCACCGTCGTCATCCTCTCGGCCGTCGTGCCGACGCTCATCGCCACACGGTTTATCGAGCCGGAGACACGGACGCGTATGACGACGACTGGGCCGCTGCGCAGGCAGACCGCCGCGCGGCGGGCGAATGAGAGACCAGAGGAGAAAGGACGATGAAGGGGTATGCGCGGGGAGTCCGCGTCACGGTCTACCTGAGCCAGACCGACCACACCCGGCAGGCGTCGAACTACATGCGGATCGTCGACTACCTGCGGAAGGAGGGCGCCGCCGGGGCCACCGTGATCCGGGGCTTCGCCGGCTTCGGCGCGAGCAGCCGGGTGAGCAAGGCGACCCTCGTCGACGTGGAGCAGCACCTCCCGGCGATCGTGATCTGGGTCGACGCCCCGGAGCGGGTGGAGCGCCTGCTGCCGGGCGTGCGCGAGCGCGCCGGGGGCGGCATGGTCGTGCTCGAGGAGGTCCAGATCGCCGGGTACGGCGGCCGCGGGGTGGACCAGCTCCGCTTCGACCTGCACGTCGAGGACGTCATGCGGACGGAGGTCGTGAGCGTGCGCGACGACGCGCCGCTGCGCGAGGCGGTGGAGCTCCTCATCGGCCAGGAGTTCCGGGCGCTGCCCGTGGTGGACGCGGCGCGTCGCCTGCGGGGCATCCTTTCCAACACGGACCTGCTCGGAGCGGGCGGCCTCACCGCGCGGCTGGAGCTGCTCTCGGCGATGCCGGCCGGCTCGCGCGACGCCGTCCTCGACGCCCTCCCCGCGAAGAAGGTGTCC
The DNA here is from genome assembly GCA_021812735.1 of Chloroflexota bacterium. The sequence goes on from JAKAMV010000006.1 coordinate 40,091, forward strand.
GAGGTGATGCACCGCGACGTGCAGGTGCTCCAGCTCCGCGACACCGTGGAGACGGCGACACGTCGGATGAGCGAGCTTCGCCTCAAGCGGCTCCCTGTCGTGGACGACGAGGGGCGGCTCGCCGGCATCCTGTCGCGGGCCGACCTGCTGCGGGCGGTGGCCGAGTCCTTCCCGCGTGACGCCGACGGCGAGTCGCGCCCGGGGGCGCGGACGGCGGGCGAGCTGATGCGCGCCGAGGCCCCGGTCGTCCGCGCGACCGCGCCGCTCGCCGAAGTGGTGACCGCGGTGGCGTCCACGCGCCTCAACCGCGCGGTCGTGGTGGACGCCGACGGCCGGGTGCTCGGCGTGGTCACGGACGCGGACGTGCTTCGCTCCGTCGGCGAGGCGTCGCGGTCCGGCGTCGTCGGCGCCCTCATGCGGGCCGGCGGCCGGGCGCACGGGTCGGCCACGGCGGGCGACGTGATGCACGCCGGCGACCCGGTCGTGACCGCCGACACCACGCTCGCGGAGGCGGCGCAGGTCATGGTCGCCCACCGGCGCAAGATCCTCCCGGTGGTGGACGAAGACCGGCGCCTCCTCGGCATCCTCGACCGCGCCGACCTCCTCCACGCGGCGTCGGGCGCCCTGGCCGCCATGGCCGCGACCGAGCCCGAGGACGACGAGGACGACGAGCCGTGACGGGCGGCGAGCCGGAGCCATGAAGGAGCACCACTCGGCCGGGGCCGTCATCGTCGTGGACGGCCGCGTGCTCGTCCTTCGCCGGAGCGACCGCGACGAGTGGGTGCTGCCCAAGGGCCATCTGGAGCCCGGCGAGCGGCCGGAGGACGCGGCGCTCCGCGAGGCGCGGGAGGAGACGGGTCTCGACGTTCGGCTCCTCGCGCCGCTCGGCTCGACGGAGTTCAAGTACCGGACCGGCCGCCGCGCCAACCACAAGGTCGTCGACTGGTTCGCGGCCGAGCCCGTGGCCGGCGAGATCCGCCTCGAGGCCCTGTTCGCGGAGTGGCTGCTCCTCGACGAGCCCGCGGCACGGGCGCGACTGAGCCATCGCGAGGACCTAGACCTGGTGTCGCGCGCGCTCGCCGCCGCGGCGGGCTCCGCGCCGTGAGCGCGCAGACGTGCAGCGTCAGCGTCCTCTTCCCTGAGGCCGCGGACCGCGGCGCAGGGGAGGGCAGCCCGGAGCCCGACTGCTTCCGCGACCTGAACCTCGACCAGGTCGTCGCGGCGGCGACGCGGGGACGCGCCGAGTACTCCCTGGCCCAGTTCTTCCACGCCCTGGCCCCTGACACGACGACCGTCGCCTACCGGCAGGCCGTCTTCCGCGACCTCGAGGCCCGCGAGGCACGGACGGCCGTCAACGCCTTCGCCGCCGGGATGCGGACGGTCCGGGGCCTGCTGCGCCAGGAGCTCGACCGGCGCTACCAGCGGGAGGCCTGGCTGTTCGAGGCCGCCGAGCGGTACGCGCGGTCGGTCGTCGAGCTGCACGACGCCCTCGCGAACCTCGACCTCCGCTCGGACGGCCTGCGCCGCGTCAGGGACTACCTGTCGGCGTACACGG
>JAKAMV010000321.1 GCA_021812735.1 Chloroflexota bacterium
GGCGTCGCCGCCGGCGTCGGATGGGCGGCGGTCTCAGCGCCCGTTGCGGCCGGCGCGGCCCCGGGTGTGGCCCACGCCTTGCCCGCGGACCACGACGCGCCCCAGGACGCCCAGCCCTTGGCCCAGTCCGTGGCCCACTCGGCCCAGTCTCGCCCGAACTCCGCCCAGAACGACGGGCGGACGGGGCGGGGACCGGCGCCGGGCGTCCACGAGGCGCCCGACGCCGGCCCGGCGTCGGGCGCGCCCGGCTTGAGGTGCACGTCGCCGGACATCGTCCGGACGTCCACGCGCACCGCTCCCGACCCCGCCGTCGCGACCCGTCGGCCGCGCGCACCGTCGACGCGGTACGGCAGCGACGCTCTGATGTCGCCCGTCACCGACTGCAGGTCCACGGTCACCGGGCTGCCCGTGAACAGGCGGACCTCGCCGGACACGGACGTGATGGCGTGCCTGGCGCCAGCGTCGAGGGCCGCGTCGAGCGTGATGTCGCCGCTCGTCGTGGCCACGTCGGTGACCGTCAGGCGCGGAGCTCGAACGCGCACCGAGCCCGACACGGTCCGCGCGGTGACGGCGAGCGCGGCCCGGCCGTCCACGAGGACGTCGCCCGACATCGTCTCGATGGCGAGCGGGCCCGCCTCGGCGCCGATGCGGATGTCGCCGCTCGCAGACTGCCAGCGGCTCTGGCCGGCGATGCCGATGGCGTCGATGTCACCAGACAGCGTGCGGGCGCTGATGCGCACGTTGCGGGGCACCTCGACGTCGAGGTCCGGCGTCCGGCCGCCGCTCCGGACGGTGATCGGGCCCACCCGGAGCGAGCCGGCCGGCCCGTCGGCCACGCGGACCCAGCCGGAGCCGGAGGTGATCTCCACGTCGCGCTCGAGGTCGTGGTCGGTCCGGCCGCGGATGACGACGCGGTCGATGTCGGTCACGCGGATGCGCAGCCGGTTCGCCCCGAGCCGCAGCTCGAGGTCGCCGCCGGCGGCGAGGGCCAGCTCACGCACCGTCGGGTCGGCGGTGCTGCGGGTGTCGGTCATCGGGCATCCCTCCCGAGCGTTCGGATGGCCTCGGCGGCCCCCTCGGCGCTCAGCTCGTGGCGGGCGAGGCGCTCGAGGATCTCGCGTCGCTCGGTCTGGATCTCATCGGCTGCGTCGGCGGTGGCGGGTGCCGGGGCGTCCGGCTCGTCGCGGGGGCCGAAGCCGAGGGCGCGGACCAGCGCCTCCACGCGTGCCCGCACGGTCGGGTAGCTGATGCCGAGCTCCCGCTCCATGTCCCGCAGGTTGCCGCGGCTGCGCAGGAAGCTCTCCAGGACCTGCATCTGGTCGCGTGTCAGGCGGCCGAACCGCCCCACCCCGAACTCGCCCTCGATGGTGGTGCCGCACTCCCCGCAGCGGAGGCGCGTGACGGCCAGCTCGTGGGCGCAGACGGGACAGGTCGCAATGACGTCGTGCGCCACGGTGTCCTCTCAGTTGCTTCGTTGGACATTGACATATATAAATTGCACTTCCTCTTTTATCAAGGACGGTTTCTCTATAGGCGGAAGCGCAACACCGAAGCAACTCCGACGGCGCCCTCGCCCAGCCCACGGGCCGCACGCGGCCTGGCGCACGACAACCCCGGTCCAGGGCGTTCCCGGATCTGGCCGCCCGGCGAGCGGCTGACGCGCGAAGCCCGTCCGCGCGGGCCGGCCGCCGTCAGCCGGGCAGGTCCAGCTCGAGCGACTCGCCCGGGGCGAGAATCCGCACCGGAACGCCGGGCGCCAGTCGCGCGGCCGCCTCCGCGAACTGCGGGCCGGGCTCCGCGAGCGGCTCCGGCCGGACGCGGCGCAGTCCGGCCGGGTAGAAGGTGCCCCAGTGGATGGGGACCGCGAGTCGGGGGCGGAGCGCGGCCGCGGCCTGGGCTGCGCGGCCCGGGTCCATGTGACCGGGGCCGATGTTCGGGCCCCAGCCCCACACCGGCAGGAGGGCCACGTCCAGCGTCCCCGCCAATGCCGCCATCCCCGCGAAGAGGTCGGTGTCGCCCGGGAAGTAGATGCGGCGCGAACCGCGAATGACGCAGCCGAGCGCAGGCCCGGTGGGCCCGAGCGGCTCGCGCCTGCCCGAGTGCGCTGCGGCCAGGACCTCGAAGTGGACGCTGTCGATCACCAGTCGGTCGCCGGGCGCCACCTCCTCGACCGGTCCCCCCATCGCCCGGGCCACCAGCCTGCCGAAGCCCCTCGGCACGATGACGGTCGGGCGACCGGGGATCGCGCGCAGCGACGGCAGGTCGAGATGGTCGTGGTGGCCGTGGCTGACGAACACCGCGTCGAGGTCTGCGAACAGCTCGGGCAGGACCGCCTTGGTCTGGCGACGCACCGGCCCCACGCCGTCGCGGAGCAGCGGGTCGGTGAGGATCCTCAGGTCGTCCACCTCGAGCAGGAGCGAAGCGTGGCCCAGGAAGGTGACCCGGCCGTGGGCGGGCCCGCGCTGCTCGGCCGGTGACGCGGCGCGGATGGCCCTCCAGGCCAGGTCCGTGGCAGCATGGCGGGGCGGCATCCTGCGATGATGCCCCGTCGGCCGGCGACGCGGGCGCCGCAGGCACGGGCGGGGTGCGGATGGCAGACGGAGAGACGGTCGGGCCCGAGGAGTTCGAGCCGCCGGGCGGATCGCCCGTGTCAGGCCGCATCCTCGCAGTCGTGCTGCTGGTCGCGGTGGCCGTGGTGGCTGCGGCGGGCTATCTGTCGCTGGACATCCGCGGACAGCGTGCGTTGCCGGGCACGCCGTTGACGATCCAGACCGACCCGCCGCCCGCACCGGGCGTCGTCTGCGGCAGCGCGATGCTCCCGCCGGCGCGGCTGCTGACGGTGGGCGATTCCCTGACGCTCGTCGCGTCCGACGGCGGAGCGGACATCCCCGTGGTCTGGCCGGCCGGATACGCAGCTCGCGAGGACCAGGGCCGCGGCGGCCTCTACGATCCGACGGGCTACCTCGTGGCCCAGGAGGGCGAGAACCTCCAGGAGCGGTTCTTCGGAGCCGCCGCCGGCGGGACGTTCCACGTCTGCAGGGTCGCCCGCGATTGAGGCCGGCCCTCCGAACGCCCGGCCCGTGCCGGGCAGACGACGACGGGTGCCGCGGCTGGCGTCCTGGCTGCGAAGCGAGACGGACGGGGGCGGCATCGCTGCCGTCCCCGCCCGTGGGACTGGACCCGGGCTGAGGAGGAGGTGTCAGCCCGAGCGCCAGTCGCCGACAGTGGTCGAGAGCCAGCCGATCACCGACCGGTAGAAGCGGCTCGGCGCATATGGGTCCATCCATGCGGAGGTGCCGGAGGTCCGGAGGCCGGTGAACTCGAAGCGGTGCTGGCCGGTCTCGGCCGGGTCCGACCAGAACAGCTGCTCCATGGTCGTCGTGGCCGAGGCCCTGAACAGCCCGCGCAGCACGTACCCGACGCTGGTGATGCCGCTCGCGAAGACGGCCTTGGCGCCGCCGCGCAGGAAGCCGTAGCCGTAGTTGTCCACCCGCCTGATGGCCGTGGACCTGGTCGGGTTGGCCGCGCCCCACTCAGAATCGCCCGAGGCGTAGCAGAGGCGGTTGAGGATCACCACGGCGTTGGGCGCCAGGTGCAGCCGCTCCATGTACGACTCGCCGTAGTACTTGGTCGTCGTGTTGCCCGAGCCCAGGTACGGGTTCAACCCGAGCCCGTCCTTCTCGACGGTTGAGAACGGCGGGTACGGGCTGGGCCAGCCGTTGCCGTGGCCCAGGTAGATCAGGACGTTGGCCCTGTTCGCCGCGGCGGCCACGCGCGCCCAAGTGGCATTGGGCGTGTAGACCTTGACGACCGTGGCGCCGTACCTGGCGGCGTCGGCGGCGAGGAGATCGGCGCTGGAGCGGTAGTTGGCGGTGCTCGAACCGACCGGCCCGACCACGATCGCGACCTTGTAGGTCGCGGCGCGGGCCTCGGGAGCGACGGCTGCCAGCGCGCCGAATCCAACGAGCGCGACGAGTGCGGCGACGAGCGCCGACCGGATCGTCGCGAAAGGCGCCCCTTGGGCGCCGGACCTGTGCTGGGGCAACCGTCTTGCCTCCCCTCTGCCGGAACACCGCGCATGGGTCGCGGTGACGGTGGGACTCGGGCCGTCGGCGGCTGCAGGAGCGGGGTCCCAGAGATGCCGGGAGCCTGCCGCAGCGACGGCTGGTGCTGGTTTGGATCCTCTCTGGCGCGTCGGCAGTACACCCCGCGATCGGCGCAGTATGGCACGGTCGGGAGCGCATGTCGCCTGCGGCATCGTGCCGATCCGGCAGGCGGGATATCGTTCTCCCGTCGGCTGCGCAAGCCGCGCGAGGTCAGCTTGGGAGGGCAGGTGGCGGAGTCGGGCGCGGCCCTCGTGGCACGCGGACTCACCAAGCGGTACGGGCGGCAGATCGCCCTCGACGGGCTCGACCTGCGGGTCCCGAGCGGGACCGTGTACGGCTTCCTTGGGCCCAACGGCGCCGGCAAGACGACCACCATGCGGATCCTCACCGGCCTGATCCGTCCCGATGCGGGGTCGGTGGAGCTCCTGGGCCGACCGTTCGGCCGCGGCGATCGGCGGGCGCTGTTCGACGTGGGCGCGCTCATCGAGGCGCCGTCGTTCTACCCGTTCCTGTCCGGGCGGGAGAACCTGCGGGCGCTCGCCGCCGCCGGGGCGCCTGTGCCACGGGCCCGCATCGACGAGGTGCTCGCGCTGGTCAGCCTGCGTGACCGGGCCGACGACCGGGTCTCCGGCTACTCCATGGGCATGCGCCAGCGGCTGGGCATCGCGGGTGCGCTGCTCAACGACCCGACGCTGCTGCTCCTGGACGAGCCCGCCAACGGCCTGGACCCCGCGGGCATCGTCGGAATGCGTGAGACGCTGCGGGCGCTGGCGGCCCAGGGTCGGACGGTCCTGGTCTCCAGCCACATCCTGTCCGAGGTGGAGCAGCTGGCCGACGTCGTGGGGATCATCGCCCGAGGGCAGCTGGTCCGGGAGGGCGCGATCGAGGGCCTGCTCGCACGGGAGGGAGAGGTGCGTCTCCGGGTGGCGCCCGAGGAGGCACCGGCGGCCGGAGCGGCCCTCGAACGCCTGCTCGGCTCGGGGGCGGTGCGCCGCGACGAGGAGCGCGGCGGCGCCTGGCTGGTGGCCCGCTGCGACCCGGGGCGCGCCGCGGAGCTCAACCGGCAGCTCGCCGACGCGGGTGTGTACGCCTCGCGGGTCGAGGCGGGCGCGACGCTCGAGTCGCTGTTCCTCGAGGTGACCGGCTCTGCGGGCGACCTGCGGGGGAGCGCCTGATGCGGCTCTTCCGCTCGCACCTCCGCCGCCTCGCGCGCCGCCCGGCCACGCTGGTCACCTATCTGCTGCTGACCGGGCTGATGCTGCTCGTCATCGTCGCCGTCGCCGCGGCCTCGCAGGAGGAGGCGGACCCCCAGGGCGCCATTGCCGCGCGGCTCATCCTCACGTTCCCCGCCGCGTGGACCCTCACGCTCTCGATGGTGGTGGCCATCGGCGGGATGCTGGCGCTGACGTATGGCGCCGCCATCGCGGGTGCCGAGTGGAGCTGGGGCACCCTCAAGACGGCCATCGCGCGCGGCGAGGGCCGAGCCCGCTACACCCTGGCCGCCATCGCCGGCGCCACCGTGATCGCCTGGTGCGGGACGCTGGTCGCGTACGCGACGGGCGTGGCCGGGGCCTTCGCCAGCGCTGCGGTGGTCCACATCAGCAGCAACACCCTCATCGACGCGCAGACGGCCGGCGACCTGGTCGGGCGTCTGGCGCGGGCGGCCCTCGCCATCGCGATGGACGTCTCGATCGGCTACGCGATCGCCAGCGTGGCGCGAAGCCAGCTCGCGGGGATCGGCGCCGGGATCGGCCTCTACTTCGGCGAGGGCATCATCGGCATCTTCGTGCCCCAGATCATCAAGTGGGCGCCGTTCGCCGCGACGTCCGCGATGCTCGGCGGCGGTTCCCCCGGGGCGGCCAGCGCGGCCGGGGCGGCGTCGTCGGCGCGCCTGGACCCCGACGTGGCGGTCGTGGTCGTGGCCGCGTGGCTGGTCGTCGCGGTGGGCTTCGCCGCCCTGTGGACCGAGCGGGCCGACATCAGCGGGTAGCGTCGGCGCACCATGCCCCGCTACCCCCGGCGCGCCACCGGCGCGAGCCGACCATTCGTGACGGCGACGAGGTCTGCGGCCGCCAGTTCGATCTCGAGACCGCGCCGCCCGGCGGACACGTGGATGGTCGGAAAGCCGGCCGCCGACGCGTCCAGCACCACCGGCAGCGGACGGCGCACGCCCAGTGGCGAGATGCCGCCGAGCACGTAGCCGGTGGCGCGCTCGGCCTCGACCGGGTCAGCGACGACGGCCCTCCGCCCGCCGAGGGCGTCAGCAGCCGCCTTGAGGTCCACCTCGGCGTCAGCGGGGACTACCGCAAGGGCGAGCCTGCCGTCGCACGCCACCACGATCGTCTTGAACACGCGGGCGGGGTCGATGCCCAAGGCCTCGACAGCCTCGAGCGCATAGCCGCGCCCGCCGGCCCGTAGGCTCGCCCGCGCATCGTGTGCATATTCATGCACCGCATGCGGGATCCCCGCCCGTCGCGCCACGTCGATCGCCCGTGTCCCCTGTGCGCCCACGTCCACATTGTCGGGTATGCTCCGGGCGTCCGACGGCTGTCGCCGCCCCGGGGGTCAAGGGCACAGGGCCCTGACGCGCGGGCGCCCCGTCGGGTCGACGCACCGGCTGCCGCCCTGCGGCCGCAGAGAGGAACACGGACAACTTGCTGTTCAGTGAACTGGGGCTCTCCCCCGATCTCCTCAAGACCGTCGAGGAGGAGGGGTACGAGACCCCAACGCCCGTCCAGGAACGGGCGATCCCGGAGGTGCTGGCTCGTCGCGACGTGCTCGCCGCCGCCCAGACCGGAACCGGCAAGACGGCCGCCTTCGCGCTGCCGATCCTCGACCTCCTCCGCCCGCACGCCAACACGTCGTTCTCGCCGGCGCGCCACCCGGTGCGCGCGCTCGTCCTGACGCCGACGCGAGAGCTGGCGATGCAGGTGGCCGAAGCGGTCAAGACGTACGGGCGCAAGGTGCCCCTGCGGTCCGCCGTGGTGTACGGCGGCGTGCCGCTCGACCCGCAGATCAAGGAGCTGCTCGCGGGCGTGGAGATCCTCGTCGCCACGCCCGGCCGCCTGCTCGACCTGGTGGGCCAGCGCGCGGCGAACCTGGCCCAGGTCGAGATCCTGGTCCTCGACGAGGGGGACCGGATGCTCGACATGGGCTTCCTGCCGGACATCCGCCGGATCCTGGACCTGCTGCTCGCGCGCAAGCAGACGCTACTCTTCTCGGCCACCTTCTCAGACGACATCAAGCGGCTGGCGGGGTCGATCCTGTCGAACCCGGTGACCATCGAGGTGGCCCGCCACGGCACGGCCGCGGAGACCGTCCGGCAGCTCGTCTACCCAGTGGACCGCGACCGCAAGGAGGAGCTCCTCCGGCACCTCATCCTGGAGGGCGACTGGCACCAGGTGCTGGTGTTCACGCGGACCAAGCTCGCCGCGTCTCGGCTCGCCTCGTGGCTGGACCGCAATGACGTTGCCGCGACGGCCATCCACTCCGACCGCGCCCAGGCGGACCGCACCAGGGCGCTCGAGGGGTTCAAGGCGGGCGAGATCCGCGTGCTCGTGGCGACCGACGTGGCGGCACGAGGGCTGGACATCGAGGACCTGCCGCACGTCGTCAACTTCGAGCTGCCGTGGAACCCGGAGGACTACGTCCACCGCATCGGCAGGACGGGCCGCGCCGGGGCGACGGGCGTTGCCGTCAGCCTGGTGTGCATCGACGAGGCCGACCTGCTGCGTGGCGTCCAGCGCCTGCTCCAGCGGGCGATCGACTGGGAGGTCGCGGACGGGTTCACGCCGCGGCGCGTCGAGCCGCAGCCGCTCCGGGCGCCGCGAGGGGCCGGCGGGTCGTCGTCGGGCGGGGGGCGCGGACGGGGGCGGGTCGGGACGGCCTCGAGCGGGCGTGGACGGCGGCAACCATGATGACGGTCACGTCCACGATCTCGAACGCCAACCCTTCCGAGGTTGACGCAGGATCGCTTCGGCAACCTGGGCGCGGATGAGCCGGGCGAGGCCCACGTCGCCCAGGAGGCTCCGCTCGCGGTCGCCCTGACCTACCGATCAGCCCCCGGAACTCGACAGTCTCAGCGACGGCAGGTCACCGCTCGCCCTGTCGGAACCTGTCCATGACCTTGTCCGAGAGGGCGGCCGCGAAGAAGCCCACGCCGAACCAGGTGATGGCGAGCGCGACCAGCACCGGCCAGGCCACCCACAGCGGGTCCGCCAGCGGGATGATGCCGGTGATCAGGGCGTATGCGATCCAGCCGCCCGCAGCGAGGTCGATCGCGCCGGCCAGCAGCGCGATCGCGGTCGCCCAGGGACGGCGGCCGGACACCATGCGCAGGGCCGACATCGCGGCGATCGCGGCCCCGACGCCGATCCACAGCGCGCGTCCTGCCATGATGACGCCGGGCAGGCACTTCCAGAGGCCGGGGACCCCGCACTGCGGCCCGGACGTGTCCGTCACCCCGAGCACGACACCGGCGAGACCCATCACGACGCCGGCGGCCCACAACAGCCGGTCGGTCGGCCGGCTCATTTGAGGAAGACCCGCATCGCGGCCCCTCCGACGACGGCAGACCAGACGAGCGGGCGTTCGCGCGACATCCCCATCCCCCATCGGCGCGATCTCAGCGCCCTCACCCGCATCTTCGCGGACGCGGGACCGGCAATCAAGATGCCGGACTCCACCGCCACGCCGAACCGACGGGCGAGGGCCGCAGGAAGAAGAAGTCGTAGCGGAGTTCCGAGGGCAGGGCATCAAAGGACGGCGGCGGCGTGGCCCCGCCGCCGCGAGATCGCCCGGGCGCGAGGTCGTCTGCGACTGCCTGTCGGCGACAACAGCTACGGGTCCAGCGACGAGTCGCTCGAGGGCTACTTCATGGCGTTCGCACTGGCGGCCAGGGCGAACGGTAGTCCCGGCGCCGATCGGCGAGCGAGGGTCGCCCAACACACTCCGCGCCCGGGAAGCCCGGCTGGCTCGGGCGGGTCAACACACACGGCACTACGCGCCGCAGGCCGACGATCACGATCGCGTCCAGTCTCACTGCTTGCTCCTGGTGGTCTGTGGTGACGGTGCGATCGAGGCGCGGCCGCGCCACCGCTCGACGCGCTTCTCTGACTCGTGCGCTACACGGGGACGCTCGGCGATGACCCGGCGCCGTCGATCTCCTCTTGACGAGACCACAACGCCCAAGCCTCGGACTTCGCGGCCCGGTGGCTGGCCTCGACCGCCATCGGGTCAGCGCCGGCCGGTGAGTCCCCTGATATACCACCTTGTGGGGCCGATGATGGCAGCGACCCCGCGGGGAGACCGGCGATCGCCTATCCGGCAAGTGACCGTTGAGGTTAGCGTCCGGCCCCCGACCTCCGGCCGTGAACGGTGATCG
>JAKAMV010000322.1 GCA_021812735.1 Chloroflexota bacterium
GGCTCGATGATCACCCCGCCGATGGGGAGCACCGGGTCCGGGACGTCCTCGATCCGGAGTTCCCCTGGCCCGTGCAGCACCACTGCCTTCATTGCGAGGCTCCTTCTGGCCAACCGCTTGCCTTGAGGCCACGAGCGAGCTCGTGATTGACCGACGCTGTGTCCCGGTACAGGCGACGGAACAGGTCGTACAGGTGTCCGTAGACGTCCGCAGTCGAAGCGTCCGGCACGATCCGGTCCGTGATCCGGACCCAGCCATCGCGCTGCGTGCCTTCGTCGGTCAAACCGGTCGCGAGGGCCGCGAGGTACGCAGCGCCATATGCCGCGCCGATCGTCACCGCGGGCACTTCCTGAATGATGCCCGTCACATCCGACACGATCTGCATCCCGAGCCGGTTCCGGGTGCCGCCCCCAGCGACGCGGACAGAGCCCACGCCGACGCCCCCGGCCGCGAGGGAGTCCAACAGCTGGCGCACCCCGAAGGCCGTGCCCTCCAGAATCGCTCGAGAGACGTCACCACGCGTGTGGTGCAGGGCGAGCCCGGCGATCGTGCCCCGGGCCAGGGGATCGACGAACGGCGTTCGCTCACCGCTGAAGTACGGGAGCATCAGGAGGCCGTTCGCGCCAAGTCTCGACGCGGCCGCCTCTCGGCTCAAGGCGGCGTGTGCGTTCGCGATCTCGTCGCTCGTGTCCTGCGGGAGCTCGCGAGCGAATTCGCGGCGTAGCCAGGACGTGATGGCTCCACTCGTCGACAACCCCCCGCCGATCGATCGGCGGCCCGGGAAAATGCCCTCGCTGTCCCAGAGGCCGCGCGGCGTCCGCGGCGGGTCACCGAAAGTCGTGATGGCAGTCGTGCTGCCGTACGCAAGTGCGGCGACGCCGGGACGCAGTGCGCCGACGCTCGCGGCCTCGGTCGGACCGTCGCTCGTCCCGACCAGAACCGGCGTTCCGGCCGGGATGCCGGTCTGCGCGGCGGCGGCATTCGTGACCGTGCCGGCGATTTCCGTCGTCCATCGGATCGGGGGCAGCCGCCGCGCGAGGTCGACATCGGGAGCATGTCGCAGGTCCCACGCGCCCCGGCGAGCGTTGTAGTACGGAGTGAAGTAGCACGCTTGGTGGCTGTCGATCGCCTCGGCGCCCGTCAGTCGGTACACCAGGTACGAGGTAGCCGTATGGAAGCGGGCGGTGGCGGCATAGACCGCGGGCTCCTGCTCGGCTATCCAGGCGATTTTGGGTCCGACCGACTGGCTGCTCAGGCTCATCCGCCCGAGAGATCGGATCGCCCTCCTGCCATGCCGCGCCTCCATCGCATCGATCTGCTCGGCGGCACGGACGTCCACCCCATAGAGGATCCCCGGCCGTAGCGGATATCCGGCCGCATCGACAGGCAGCAGGCAGGGCCCGGTGGTCGTGACCGAGACGGCCGAGATCTCGCCTGACGCGCCTACCGTGTCGACAAGCTGTCGACAGAGGCCCTCGAGGTCGTGCCACCAGACCGCGTCCGCGTCCTGCTCGACGTGGCCCGGTGCCGGGGTCGAGATATCGTGAGCGACCCTCGCCTCGGCAAGTACCTCGCCATCCGGCGAGCACGCGACCCCCTTGGACGCGTACGTCCCGATGTCAATCCCGAGCAAGATCCGCGGACGGGAGCCTCCCCCGGGTCGGGTCACGTGGCGGCCGTCCTACCGGGCGACGACGTCCGGCCACGGCCGAGCGTGCTCATCCACGACGGCAACGAGACGCTCGAAGCGTGATCGGGCCTCAGTGGCGAGGTCGAGCTGCGGAGCGGGCGCCTTGATCGACGGTCCCCAGACGCCCCGGCCAGCCAGAAAGCCGGATGCACCGCCCTGGCAGGCGGCTTCGACTGCGTGGGGGAAGAGGTCGACCGGAACGCCTGCCGAGAGGACGACCCAGGGGCAGCTCAGCACCTCAGTGATCTGCTGGCTCGCGGCGGCGATCTCGTCCGCCGTGCCGTGCCCGTGGGTCGGCACATGCGTCTTGTAGAGGTCCGGCCGGTACGGGCCGAGCTCCTCGGCGGCCGCCTGGATCGCCGCATCCATGTCGGCGCCCAGGCCACCGCTCGGCACCTGCACGAGGCCCTCTAGGACGGACAGGAGGCCAAGTCTCCTGCAGCCCTCGACGAACTCGCCGACCATGTCGGCCCGACGGGACGCGGGCTGGTCCGGCCGCCAGATGACCAGGAACTTGAGCGCCCTGGCCCCCCGCTCGGCCAGCGCGTCGGTCATCGCGTCCCGGTCGAGCTCGCTCCATTCCAGGACTCCGCCGGGAGGCTGTGTGAAGCGGTCCACCGCCACGATGAGGCCACAGCTGGGCGAGAGCGCCCCCGTCTGGCTGATCGCTGCGAGGCCGTAGTCCCGATCGACGAGCATCGCGGAGGCGGCCGGCGAGAGGGCTCGGGCGACCGCGACCTTGAAGTCGCGCAGATCCTGGTCGGTCCCGGGACTTCCCGCCGCGACCAGGAGGGTTCGCAACGTCTCCCGTTGGTCGATGGCCAGCATGGCGAAGCTGCCACTGGGTCGCGCGAGCACGCTCAGGGACGGCGAAGCCGCAGTCCTGGCGCCTGAATCAAGCCCCTCCGGCATCGGTCATCCTTGCTACGCTGACTTCGTCGTGAGATATCGTATACGATTTGTGCGAGCTCTCCGCGGCCGACGCATCCTCACAGTCCGAGCCCTAGATACTCGCCCGGTACGTTTGCGCCACTCGATAGCGATCGACGGCCGCCGGGTCCAGCGCGACGCCGATCCCCGGAGCCGTCGGGGCCACGATCTCGCCGCCCTCGATGGTGATCCATTCGTGGAACAACCGGTACGAGAGGTCGATCTCATACTCCGGGACCGTCATCTCGACGGCCATGACGGACGGAAACGCGGCCGCCAAATGGACGTGGATCTCCGGGAAGACGTGCGGTAGGACCGGCACGGCGCGTGTGCTCGCCATCCCGCACACCTTGGCCGCCTCGCTGAGGCCGCCCATCGTGGTCGCGTCGACCCGAAGGACGTCGGGGACGAGGATACCGAACAGGTGATCGAACGCCCATCGCCCAACCGCGTCCTCGCCCAGGGCGAGCGCTATCCCCGTTGCGGCGCGCAGTGGCGGCGCGAGGTGGATGAGCTCCGGTGCGAAGGGGTCCTCGAGGAATGAGAGGCCGAGGGCGCTCCACGATCGCACGGTCGGGACGACGTCGAACAGCGTCCGCCACGCCCAGTGGGCGTCATACGCGAGCCGAGCGCGGCCGTCGATCGCCTCGGCCGCCGCGGTCAGGAGCCCCGTGTCTTCTGCCAGATCGCCGGCTGCGATCTTGATCGTCCCGAAGCCCCGAGCGACGTAGTCGTCCACCTCGCGTGCGAGGTCATCAGTGGTCTTGCCGACCGCTGGGTATCCCCCGGCCACGGTGAGTGGGGCCCGGTACCTGGCGCCGCCGAGCAGCTGCCAGATCGGCATCCCCGCAACCTGCGCCTTGATGTCCCACAAGGCGATGTCGACCAGGCTCAGCGCCCGCATGAAGACGCCACGCCCTGCAATCGTCAGGTTCCGGTAGTAGAGCCGTTCCCACAACGCCTCCGTCATCAGTGGATCGGCGCCGAGCAGAAGCGGTGCGAGGTTGCGATCGACGATGGCCCCGATCGGGGCATTGCGCGTCATCCCGAAGCCGATCCCGGCAAGCCCGGCGTCCGTCTCGATGGTGACGATCGTGTACTCGCGGGACTCGAACCGGAGCTCACCCATCACGATCGGTCGCGCCAGGGGAATGTCACAGGTATCCGTCCGAACGCCGGTGATCCGCATCTCTGGCAACTCACATTGAGGTGGACTCGGTCGGTGTTGAGATATCGTATATTGCACGCCAAGCGACCATCGAACGGAGCCGATCGAGGAGACGCGAGTGGCTGAGGCAAGCCGCGACCGAACGGGGGCCACCTGGCGCATTCGAGCGCTCGACACGGGCACGTCGCTGCTCGAGAAGTCGATGCTGACCTACACCTCGGGCTTCGGCGAAATCGCACGGATCCCGCGCATCATCTGGGTCCTGACTGGCCCGACCACCGTGATCGTCGACACGAGCGTGGCAACCCACGGCCGGCCGTCAGAGTTCATCGGGGAGGACTTCACCAGGTTGCCGGAGCAGGTCCCCGCCCATGCGCTCCATCGCGCAGGTGTCGACCCGAAGGACGTCGAGTTCGTCGTGCTGACGCACCTGCATTGGGACCACGCAGGGAACTGCGACCTCTTCCCGGACGCCCGGGTACTCGTCCAGCGGACCGAGATGCGATATGCCGCGGCGCCCGGACGGTTCTTCGAGAAGTCATTCCTCTCGGCACCCGGAGGCTGGCCACACGCGCCGTATCTCGTCCCGAACATCGAGCTGCTCGATGGTCCGACGACGATTGCGCCGGGTCTCTCGGTCCTTCCGGTCCCAGGGCACACGCCCGGTTCGCAGGCAGTCGTGGCGGCCACGGCGGAGGGCACCTTCGGCATCTCAGGCGACGCCGTGTGCACCTACGAGAACGTGGAGCGGGACCTCCCGCCCGGGTTCCACGTCGACGTCGACGCATCGATGGACTCGATGGACCGGATGCGCGCGGCTGCGGACTACCTGCTGCCCTCCCACGACTACGCCGTCCTCAGCGACGGCTTCACGACCGAGATCGGCCCGGCGCATGTCGAGCGCGGCAGGCTGACGCCGCGGTGGCCCTCCAGCGGGACCTAGTGTCGCGCGCCGGAATCGACTTGCGTCTTCCGGATCGCCTTGGCGAGGATCTCGTCGGGGGTCTTCACCCAGGTGAACGGGCTGGCGCCGTCGTTCCACTGTCGGGCGAACCCCTCGATGGCGGCGACGAGGGCCCGGACGCTCTCGAAGCTGCCGCGCCGGAGCGCCTGGCGGCTGAGGATGCCGAACCAGGTCTCGACCTGGTTCATCCAGGATGCCGAGGTCGGGGTGAAGTGGAAGTGGAAGCGCCTGTGGCGGGCCAGCCACGTCTGGATCTCGGGCGTCTTGTGGGTCGACACGTTGTCGAGGATGACGTGGATCTGGCGACGCGGGTAGGTCCGGGCGAGGAGGTTGAGGAAGTCGAGGAACTCGACCGCACGGTGCCGCGCCGTGGTCCGGGTCGTGACGGTGCCGGTCGCGACCTCGAGCGCGGCCGACAGGACGAGGGTGCCGTTGCGCTTGTAGTCGTGGGTCTGGCGCTCGACCTGGCCGGGCCTCATCGGCAGCATCGGCCGGGTCCGGTCGAGGGCCCGGATCTGGGTCTCCTCGTCGACGCTGAGCACGATCGCCCGCTCGGGCGGGTTGAGGTAGAGCCCGACCACGTCGGTGACCTTGGCCACCAGCTCGGGGTCCCGGCTGAACTTGAAGGTCTCGGTCCGGTGGGGCTTGGGCCGGCCCTCCCGCCAGATCCGCCCGACGGTCGAGGCGCTGACCCCGACCCTGCGGGCCAGGCGCGCCCGGCTCCAGTGGGTCGTCGCGTCGTCGGGAGGGCTGAGGGTCTCGGCGAGCACCCGCTCGCGGACCTCGCGCCCGTACGTCCTGGGCCGCCCGGGGTGGGGCGCGTCGGCGAGGCCCTCGAGGCCCCGCTCCCTGAACCGCCGCCGCCAGAGCAGGACGGTCGGGACGCTCACGCCGAGCTCCTCGGCGACGTCGACGTGGGCGGCGCCCTCGGCCGCCCGCAGGATGATCCGCGCCCGCATCGCGGTGCGCTGCCCGGTCGTGCCGGCCCGGGTCATCGCCCGCAGGGCCTCGGCCTCGTGCTCACTGACGGCCAACGGGGGAGCCGGATGCGCCGCCATGCTCCGCACGATAGGCTGATCCGATTCAAGAATCAAGCCCATTGCGGCGCGCGACACTAGGCCTGCATCCGGCACCGATCCTGCCGACCCAATCGGACGCGGCGGACGCTACGAGTCCCGGCGAGAGAGCGGGCGGGCGCCGGGCACCCCGCGGCCGAGCCTGGGTCAGACGTGCGGATTGTTGACAGCCACCCGACCACGGGGCCCGACCAGCCAGCCGATCCCGCCGACCTCGGGCTCGACCCGACCTCCAGGCGCGACGGGGCCAAGCACGTGCGCGGGCTTGGCTGCGGAATGGTCCGAGGTGGGCTCGATCCTCATCGGCGTCCCGGCCATCGCCTGCATCGCTGACTGGAGACCGCCAAACACCCCGATGCCGACCGCCGCGCAGATCGCCGCTCCGAGCGCCCCAGATTCCGGGGCGTGCCCAACCGAGACCGGCAGGTCGGTGGCATCCGCGAATCGCTGGCGGAACCAGCGGTTGCGGGAAGCCCTGCCCGTCAACCGCACGCCGCTGATGGAAAACTCCCCACGCATCGGCGTGATCTGGGCCAGATGGGCCTGGACCAGGCCGTCGAGCACCGCGGCTAGGATCGCCCGGCGGCCGACGGCGTCGGCCAACCGCATGAGCCCGACGGACGGAGGGCCGGCGAGAACGAACCCGGCGCTGGGCGGGACATAACGCAGGCCTCCACCCGTGTTCGAGGCTGCTGCCAGCTCGTCGTCGATGACCGACGGATCGTCGTGCGAGTAGAGCGTGCGGACGAACCAATCGATGCTGCCTGTCGCGCCGGCGGAACGAGCACTGTGGCCCCAGGTACCCGGACGGACGTGACTCCGACACCCCCCAGCGTCGATCGACGATCGGACGCTCGGCGACGACGACGTTGACGCCGAACGAACCGGCGATCACGGTCATGACGCCGGCGTCGATCGAACCAGCACCGACGGCGCAGGCAGCGATGTCGTGGAGGCCGGTGACAACCGGGGTGCCCTCCGCCAGGCCCGTGGCGCGGGCGGCCGTAGCAGTGACGAACCCGGCCTGCGCACACGGATCCGCGATGGGAGGGATCGCCGTGGCGAAGTCGCCCATCCCGAGGAGACTCAGCGCTCGAGGATCAGCACCGGAGGCCCGCAGGCCAGACAGCGATGACCCGGCTTCCGTTCGGTCCGTCGCTAGCGCGTTAGCCTAGGGCGAATGCCTTCGCGGAGCGGTTCGTGCGGACCGCGCGCCGGGAGTGCCTCGACCACGTCCTGGTCCACGGGCGTCGGCACCTCGAGCGGGTGCTCGGGGCGTACGTCGCCCACCACCGTGATGAGAGACCCCATCGGGGACTGGGTCTGGCCGTGCCCGCAGGTAACCGACCTCCTCCGATCCCCGAGGCGACCGGAGTGCCGCGAGTCGAGCGACGGGACGTGCTGGGCGGTCTGGTCCACGAGTATCGCCGGGCAGCGTGATCGGGATTGTTGAACCCTTCAGGCCGAGCCCCCGGAGCCCTGCGAGTGGCTCCGGAGCGCGTGACGAGCGCTCCGCACCCGGAACCCAGCGCGCCACAGGGAGGTGGGCGCACGCCCGGGATAGCGGTTGCCCAGGACCCGTCTTCTCCGTTGGGCAGCTAGAGTCCGTGGATCTGGAGGTAGATGCCGCCGGCAGATCCGCCCGCCAATGCGTACGCGATCAGCAGGCCACCCGTCGAGGAGTCCAGCAGCAGGACGGGGGATGTGACCGACCTGCTCGAGACGCCACTCGAGGCCCAGCTGCCGATGCGACCCTGGTAGAGCCGGAGGGATGCGCCGGCCACCAGCACGTAGACCCTGCTCGTCGCCCCATTGACCGTGATCGCCGCGGGGCCCACGTCCTTGGTGATCCGCTGGAGGGACCACTTGCCGGACGACCGCATCGCGACGTACACGCCATCGGAGGGGTCGGGGCCCGGCGTGGCGCAACCGCCCCCGCCGGCGTGATCGCGGACGATGGCGATGTACGGCACGCCCCCGGGGCCGAGGACGAATCCCGAGGGGTGGTCGGGCGAGTCCGCGCCAGGCACGGGCTGGCTGGAGATCTTGGAGCCCGTGAATGTGCCGTACCGAAGCCCGCTGCTGCCCGTGAACGCCAGGCGCAGCGCGCCGTCGCTGCCGACACGGAAGACTCCGCCGTAGAAGTCGGGTGTCGCGACGCGGCTGACCGAGCCGCCCGCGACGGTCTCGATGTACAGCAGCCCGGCGTTCCCGTACACGCCGAGGTAGAGTTTGCCGCCGCCCCCGCGCAGGGCCACCAGCGCATCGTAGTCCTTGCCCACCTGGACAGGGGCCGACCACCCGCCCGAAGGGAGCGACCGCCTGCGGTAGTAGACGCCAGGGTGCGCTATGGGCGGTGCGTTCGATCCGCACCCCGCCTCGCCATCCTGGGCGAGGGTGTAGATGACATACTCCGTGGAGCCGAGGAACGCGAGCATTGGCCCGTACTGCACGCCCCGGGCGGGCGCGCTGAACTTCGTGGTCGACCAGCGCCCGTCCGTTCCGGCCGCCCAGTAGCGGATCTGGCTGCTGCAGTCGCCGGCGGCGTGGTAGCCGCCGCTCTGGTCGATGCCCGCCACCACGCCGTGGCAGCCCGAGGACGACGGCAGCAGCTCGGCGCCGGCCGCGAGAGTCGCCCTCCGGGTGCCCGCGGGCGCCTTGACGGTCGAGCCGTCAGACAGCATCGCGTCGAAGCTGAAGGTCACTGTCCCAGGGACGACTCCGAGGCCCCACAGATCGACGGCACAGGACCAGACGCCACCCGACCCGGCCTTGGTGGCCGCGCACGCGGCCTTGCTCGTCGAGCCCCACGTAGCGCTGAAGGCAACCTTGGCGATGCTCAGAGTGGTCGGCGTCACGGTCGGCTTGGCCGACAGGGTGAGGGCCGAGGTCGTGAGCTTCGCGCCGTCCTTGGGCGCGACCCAGGAGGCAGTGATGGTTGGCGCGGCGGGCGGAGCCGCGTCGCCCGGGCAGCCGGTCCCGAAGTTGCCCGAGGTGTAGGCCCCGCGGGGCGGGATGCCGGACGGGGCCTTCGCGAGCACGTCCGGGTCCGAGAATCCCTGCGTGATCCTCTGGGAGTCCGCCCACCACCAGCCGGGCTGGATGGCGTTGGGATCGGTCACGCTCGGGTTCGCGGCGGTCGGGACCGGGACAGTCGGCTTGGCCTCGACCTGGAAGTGGACGTGCGGCCCGGTCGCCCAGCCGGTCTGCCCGTCCGTCCCGAGCGGGGTGCCGAGGCAGACCGGGGACCCGACCTCCAGGCCGGCCGGGACCGAGTCCGGGGCGAGGTGCATGTACAGGCCCGCGGTGTGATCGCCCTGGTCGACCAGCACGTAGTTCGCCTTCGTCCAGCAGCCCGGGTCGGCGGTCCCGTCAATGTCGGTGTTGAGGCCCTTGCACTGCGTCGTGGAATCGCGCTGCAGGCCGATGACCGTGCCGGCGCGCGCGGCGACCACGGTGAACGGCGCGTTGTTGCCCGTCCCGAAGTCGAGGGCGTACTGGCCCTGCTTGCCGGGTGCGTGGTCGCCGGCGTTGGTCCCCGTGTCGAGGTTCGTGTTCGTGAGGGACGCGTTCTTGATCTCGTCGTTCTGCAGGCTCGCGTTGACGAGGCCCGTGTTCACCAGGCTGGCGTTCGCGAGCGACGCGTTCTGGAGGGA
>JAKAMV010000323.1 GCA_021812735.1 Chloroflexota bacterium
CTCGAGCTGCTCCTCGCCGATGGCCAGGATCTCGTCGGATGTCACTCCGTCCAGCGCGCGCAGCTCGACGAGCCGCTCGTACCGTTCGCGTCCGAGCGGCCAGTCGTCGGCCGCGTCGGCCAGGCGCCCGCGCAGCCAGCCGGCGTATGCGTCCACCGCCGATTTGGCGCGCTCCGCCACGGACTCGAGGCGCCGTTGGGCCGGGCCGTGTTCCGGCCACACACTCCGGCCGGCCGCGACGACCTCGTCGAACAGGGTGGGCAGCTCGGCTGCGGACCCCAGGTCGATCTCGTTCCAGAGCCGCACCGGATGAGGGCCCAGCCGCGAGCGGTGCTGCTGTAGGGCGACCGGCACAGCCTCCAGCCTCGCGGCGATCGCTTCCAGACGCTCGGAGAGGGGGGCAAAGTCGCGGGCGAGGATCGCGAAGACGGCGTCGCCGATCTCCTCCATCGCCGACGAGCGGCGTTCCCAGGTGCGCTCCTCTTCGAGGGCGAACAGCTGCAGGCGCCCAGTGTGCAGGGCGAGCTCGCGCTCGAACCGGACCTGTTCCGAGAGCCCGTCCGCAGCGAGCGCCGTGACGTCCGCCAGGTAGCGTCGCTCGTGGGCGATGCGGTCCTCGACCGCCTCCCGCGACCCGTCGCCGAGTCGGTGGTCCTCGGAATGGATCCCCATGAAGGTCGCGAAGACGGGCATGGTCCGAATCAGGTACTCGAAGTGCTCCTCGACCAACGCCCAGAAGCGCGCGTCCAGAGGCTCGCTCATCTCGCTCCGTTTCGAGGGCACCACCGGTCGGGGCCGTTCCCGACGATCTGCCCGTGCTCGCTCAGGCGACGGGGGTAGCGGGCACCGAAGCCGCGCCACACGCGGCGAGCGCCGACCGACAGGCGGCGATGACCCGCTCGATGTCATCCGCGTCGACCCCATAGTGCGTCACGGCGCGGATCGTGTCGTGGGGGTACTCGACCATCAGGACACCCTCGGCGCGCAGCGCCTCGAGGAAGCGGCCCCGCAGTGCGCGCGGCCGGAGCGAGGCCGCCGCGCTGCCGGGGTTGGCGGCCACGACGCGGAACACGACGAAGTTGGTGGTCGCGCGGGCGGGGTCGAGGTCGGCGATGCCGGGCATCGCGGCGAGCGCCTCCGCCAGGCGCCGGGCGTTCACGTGGTCTTCGGCGAGCCGCTCGATCATGCCGGCGGGGCCATCGCGGAGGGCCACGAGACCGGCTGCCGCCAGGATCCCGACCTGGCGCATCCCGCCGCCGACCAGTTTGCGGGCCCGACGCGCCCGGGCGACGAACCCCGCGGACCCGACGACGACCGATCCGACTGGGCAGGCCAGTCCCTTGGAGAGGCAGAACGTGGCCGAGTCGGCCGGTGCCACCAGCTGCGCGGCGCTGACGCCGAGCGCGATCGCCGCGTTGAAGAGACGCGCCCCGTCGATGTGCAGCGGGACGCCGTGGCCGTGCGCGATGGCGGCGATCTCGGCGGTGTACGCCGGTGTGAGCGGTTGCCCCATCGAGTGGGCGTGCGTGTTCTCGAGGACGACCAGCGCGGTCTGCGGCTCGTGGATGTCGAGGGGATCGCGGAACGCGGCATGGACGAGCGCCGGGTCCATGGTGCCGTCGGGCCGGGCGGGGATCCCGCGTGCAGACGCGCCGACGATCACCGCATGGCCAGCCTGCTCGTCCATCAGGGTGTGCGACTCGGCCTCGGCGATGACCTCGCCGCCGCGGGGCACGTGCGCGATCAGCGAGACGAGGTTGCCCATCGTGCCCGAGGCGACGAAGAGCCCAGCTTGCATGCCGGTGATCTCGGCCGCGCGAGCCTCCAGGGCGGTGACGGTGGGGTCGTCGCCGAAGACGTCGTCGCCGACCTCGGCCTCGGCCATGGCGCGGCGCATCTCGGGCGTGGGATGGGTGACGGTGTCGGAACGCAGGTCGATCGGTGGCATCGGAGGGAGTATAAGGTGACATGTGCGGCGACCCGCGCCCCGGGCGGGTGCGATCGCCTGCCGCACCTGCTACACTCCGGCGCGCCGCACGGACCCGTGGTGTAGCGGCCAAACATGCCAGCCTGTCACGCTGGAGATCGCCGGTTCGAATCCGGTCGGGTCCGCCATCGTCCTCGCGCCGTCGTGAGGCGCTGCCGCATGGGCGTCCGGCGGCGCTGACCACCGGGCCTCGGCCCCCGCCGCCGGCCGCAGCCCCCGGCCCCGGCGCTGCCTCCCGCCGCTCCGCGCTGCTACTCCTTGCGGCCCGCCGGCCAGGTGCCCATCACCTGGCGCAGGATGGCGAACTCACCGATGTGGTACGCATTGTGGTCGCCGACGAGCCGGATCTCCCGCAGGATCGTGTGCCCAGGAGTGCCAGGGATCGTCGCCAGCAGGTCGGTCGCCGGGTCGGCCACCAGGTTGTGCAAGGCTTGTCTGTCCGCCTTGATCGCCTCGACCGTCTGTGCGAACCGCTCGGCTGTCGCGGTCGCGTCGCGTGACGGCCAGTACTCCTCTGGCCAGTTCGGTGCGATGTAGTCGCGGTTCCGGATGTAGTCGAGGATGTCCGCCTGCGCGATTCGGATGTGCTCCAGAAGGTGCCAGGGCGTGTAGGGCACGTTGGGTGGGTGTCGGTTGATCGCATCGGCGGGGAAACGAGCTACCGCCGCGTCGAACGGCATGTGGGCGCCGTGTCCGTCGAGCAGCTCGAGCAGCTGCTGCCGCAGGATGTCGGTGTCGACCATCTCGTTCTCCTCGTCGCGCATTGGTCGCGCAGACCCGGTCATTCCAGCGGCCGCGGGCCTGGCGCGCGAAGGCCTGCGTCGAACACGAAGGCGACCGCGATCCCGTGGCGCCTGGCGAAGGCGATCGTCATGCGGTCCACGAAGCTCGTGCCATCTGCGCGGAGCGGGAGTCCGCCACGGCCATGTCGTGGACGCCCCGCTCGACCATCGATCCGGCTCGGCGAGGTACTCGTCGTGGTGCTCGGAGAGGTCGTGCGCGCCCGAGCGGAAGCGGCCGAAAGACCGTGCGTGCCCGTTCGCGAGCTGCCCTTCGCGCCTCCGCCCCCTCCGGGTACGCACGGTCGACCGCCGCGCGGGTGAGCGCGCTGGTGCTGGCCCGCTGGCGTCGCGCCTCGCGACGGAGACGCTCATGCTGAGGATCGGTGAGACCGACCGGGATCCGTCGCATGGTCGAGATGATGCCACTCGAGCCATACGGTGATCTCCGGTTCGGCGCGTCAGTGTGCGCCACGGGCCGGGTGCGCCGCCACGACCTGGCCGGATGCACCGCCCCCGGGTGCGTCGCCACGGGCCGGAGATGCTCGCTCCACGGGGCTGCGTTCGCTCGCCCAGCGCGCCCTCGATCGCTCGTCGTTGCAGCCGCCGATCGTTGCCTGGCGCGGGTACCCTGCTCTCGTCATGGCAGGCTCCACCATCGGACGACTGGACCCGCGGCTCCGCGCGTTGATCTGCGACAGCGACCCGCGGGTGGTGGGGGCGATCGCCCACGCGCTCGGTGAGGCGGGGTTCGAGGTGGTCACGATCTACCGCACAGAGGCCGCCGTGACGCGTCTGCTCGACGAGCGCCCGGACGTCGTGATCCTGGGACCGAGCCGCGACGTGGAGCCGCTCGTCGCGATCCCCCGGCTGCTCGCCCGCGCGCCGATCCCGATCCTGGCCGTCTCGGCGTTCCACGACGAGGCCTCCGTCGTCGCTGTGCTGGAGGCCGGAGCGGACGACGTGCTCGACTCGGCCTTCCGCCCGCTGGAGCTGGTGGCTCGCGTTCGGGCGTTACTCCGTCGGCGAGCCGCACCGACCGTCGCGTCGGAGGCGCCGCTGCCGGATGGCCTGCGCATCGACGTCGGGCGCCGGGAGGCGTGGGTGGACGAACGGCCGGTCGAGCTGACACCCATCGAGTTCGAGCTGCTCTGCGCGATCGCGGCCCGGCGCGGTGACGTGGTGGACCACCGCACCTTGCTGCGTGCCGGGTGGCCAGGGCGCGCGGACGTCGATCCGGACCTGTTGCGCACTCACCTGACGCACCTGAACGGGAAGCTCGTGGCGGCCGGCCACCCGGGGCTGCGCAACGTGCGATCGATCGGCTACGCGTTGCGGGTGGAGGGCGGCGTCCGCCCGGAGTGATCGCCGGCGTCGGCGGCTTCACGGAACCGGCACCGTTCCGCAACCCGTTCTCAACGGCTTCTCCCTTCGCTCGAGCACGCGCCGCCCATAGGGTAGGGATCCGGGGCGAAGGCCGGTTCCGCGCCTGGGGCCGGCCGAGGTCCCTTGGACGGCGGCGCCGTTGCGACCGGCGGCGTGCGCCAACCCAGCCGCCATTCGCCACCAGCAAGAGGGGGAAACGCATGGCCGCCACCTCAGCCGACGAGATGAAGCGGACGCTCAGCCTGACGGGTCTGACGATCAACGCCATGGCGCTCATCGCGCCCGGCGCCTTCCTGTGGACGACCTTCCAGTCGCAGGCGCTGCAGACGAACGGCGGGCAGACGACCGCCTTCGAGATGGTCCCCGGCCTGCTCTTCGCCCTGTTGCTGGCGTTCCTCACAGCGTGGTCGTATTCGGAACTGTCGGATCTGTACCCGAACGCGGGCGCCGGGTCTTCGTACTACTTCGCCGAGGCGGCGTTCCTCGAGCGCGAGGAAGCCTTTCACTACCGGTTCGCTCGGCTCGCGAAGTTCGTCGTGGGGTGGATCTCGCACCTCTACTACTGGATCTACCCCGGCATCATGGTCGCCTTCACCGGCACGCTCGCCGTGTACATCCTCGGCCTCTTCAACGTCACGCTCTCCACGCCGTTCGAGATCGGGGTGGCGGTGCTCTTTGCGGCGATCACGGGCCTGATCGCGTTCCGTGGCATCTCCGGCTCGACGATGACGGCCATCGTCATCAACGTCATCCAGCTCACGGCGCTCGTGGCGTTCAGCGTGCTGGCGATCGCGTTCCGGCTCAGCCATCCGGAGCTCTCGTACGCCCAGCCCAGTCTGGCGGCCGTGGTGCTCCCCCACAACCTCATGAACGTCCTCTTTCAGGGCACCATCGCGATCCTGTTGCTGGTCGGGTTCGAGTCGGTGACCGCGTTGGGGGCCGAGGCGGTCAACCCCAAGCGCGACATTCGGCGCGCAGTGCTGCTCTCGCTGGCGATCCAGGGCGGGTTCGCCTACATCCTCGAGTACGTCTCGGCCAACTTCTTCGTGAACTCCAGCATCACGGCCCAGGTGACGGACGCCGCGGGGAGGGTCACCACGGTGACCGGCTATGCCGCGGCCGCCGCGTCCGGCGCGCCCATCGGCGACATGATCCGTTTCATCGGCGACCGGATGCTCGACGGCACCGGTCTCGCGCTCGCGTTGATCCTGGCGGCGACCGTCCTCGTTGCGCTCATCGGGACCACGCTCGCCTGCCTCAACACCGGCGTGCGCATCACCTACGTGATGGGCCGCGACCGTGAGGTGCCGGGCATCCTGGGTCTGCTCCACGGCCGCTACGCCACGCCGCACTACGGGATCTTGGCGCTGGCGGCGATCTCCGCGCTGCTCGGCGCCTACGGGGTGCTGAGCGCGGACAACCTGCTGCAGATCATCCTCGCGTCGAACGCGGGCACGTTCCTCGTCTACGGTATGACCAACGCGATCGTCATCGTGGCGTTCTGGCATCGCGCGGAGCGGAGCGCGATCCGGCACGTGATCGTCCCCGGGCTCGGTCTGCTCGCCAACGTGGCCATGCTCGGTGCCGTCGTCTTCCTCAGTCTGAGCTCGGGCGGCGCCACGCAGAGCGACACGCTCATCGCGCTCGGGATCGTCGTGGCCTGGATCGCCATCGGCGCCGCGTGGTTGGTAGCCAACTCGCGCGCCAGCAGACGCGCGCTCTTGGTCTCGCCGGTCACCGGCGGGGGGGCCGAGGCGTAGGGGCGGGGCACGCGGTGCGTCGGCCCCCGCCTCCCGGGTCCACTGTCGCGGCGCGCCCCCCCGCCCCCGCAGCGCGCCCGCGCGCCGCCCCGTCCTCGTGACCGCCCCGTCCTCGTGACCGCCCCGTTGCCCCGGCTCGCGAAACTATCGAGCGACTCCGAACGACCGGCGGCCGTCTCCGTCGAGCTTGCCGGGCTCTCCGTCACCGGTCCGGTGCGCCAGCGCAACGAGGACCGGCTCGGTTGGTCCGTGCCCGGGGACCGGGTGTGGGTCCCGACCAGGCAGGGCGACGAGCGCATCGCCGCTGCGGAGCTGGCGGGACCGGTGGTGGTCGCGGCGGTGGCGGACGGGCTGGGTGGACACGCCGGGGGCGACCTCGCGAGCCGGTTCGCGATCACGACGCTCCTCGACCGGATCAGCTCGCCGGACACGCTGCGGCGTCTGCCGGAGGCGTTGCGTGACGCGTTCCTGGAAACCAACGGCCGTCTTCTCGCTGGTGACTTGGGCAGCGACGGTGCGCCGGGGGGTCGGCACCTCGGTGGGCAGACGACGCTGACGGCCCTCGCGCTCACCGCCGACACCGCACACGTCGCCCATGTGGGCGACTGTCGCGCGTACCGCCTGCGCGACGAGGCGCTCGAGCTGATGACCACCGACCACTCGCAGGCGATGGAGCTGCTGCGCATGCGCCTGATCCGTCCCGAGCAGGCGGCGACCCATCCGGGCCGGCACCTGCTGACGCGCTCGCTCGGCGGCGACGTGTCGGTGCGGGTCGACGTCCGATCGGGCGCGGTACGGGAGGGGGACGCCTACCTGCTCTGCTCCGATGGCGTCTGGAGCGGTGTGTCGTCCGGCGAGATCCTGGCTGCGTTGGAGGGCGATCTGGCCGTGGGCGTGCAGGACCTGGTCGCGCGTTCGCTGGCGCGAGGGTGCGACGATAATGCCAGCGTGATCGCGCTGCGGGTCCTCCATCTGGCTGCGCCCCTGGGGTCGGATGCGGTGCGGCGGCCGCTGTGGCGCCGGGTCCTCGGCGCGTGACTGGCGCCGAGCTCAAGCCGGGCGACATCCTCGACCGCTTTCGCATCGTCGAGGCGATCGGGCACGGGGCGTTCAGCGACGTCTACCTGGCCACGGACCCACAGGGCCGGCGGGTCGTGCTCAAGTGTCCGCACGAGGCGCTGCTGGGGGACGTTTCCGCGTTCGACCGCTTTCGCCGGGAGATCGAGATCGTGCGGCGCCTGGACCATCCCGGCATCCAGCGGGCATACGATGAGGGCGAGGCGCGCAGTCGCCCATACCTGGTGCTGGAGTACGTCGAGGGGAAGACGCTGCGCGCCGTGCTCCGCGAGCGCGGCCGGCTCCCCGTGGACGAGGCGGTCGAGATCGCCAGGCAGCTGGCGGCGGCGATGGCTTCGGCGCACGCGCGGGGGATCTATCACCGCGACCTGAAGCCCGAGAACGTGCTGATCACGCCCGAGGGGCGGGTGGTGGTGACGGATTTTGGGATCGGGCTGATGGCGGGTGCGCGGCGCCTGACCTGGCGGTGGCTGACGTCCACGATCGGGACGCCCGACTACATGGCGCCGGAGCAGGTGCAGGGCAAACGCGGCGACGCCCGCACCGACGTCTACGCGCTCGGCGTGATCCTCTTCGAGATGCTCGCGGGCCGCGTGCCGTGGGAGGGGGACGACCCGCTGGCGATCATGGGCCAGCACGTGAATGCGGTCGTGCCGTCCCTCCGCGAGATCGACCGGACGATCCCGCCCCCGATCGAGGGGATCGTGCGGAAGTGTCTGCGCAAGAATCCGGACGAGCGCTACCCGGACGCGGGAGCGCTGCTGCGCGACCTGGAGTCCTGGCCGGACCTGGACCTCGCCGGCTTCGTGTTCGCTGCGGAGGCGCCGGTCCGCCTGGAGTCGCGGCGGGGGTTGTGGCTCCTGGCGGCGGGTATCAGTGTGGGCTTCCTGCTCGCGTCTCTCCTGTTCGTGGCCGCCGTGTATCTGTTGCAGCACGGCGGGTAAGGGCGGCGGACGCGTGCGCGCGCGCCGCGATGTGTGGCACCCTCGGGTGGCTCCCCGCGCGCCGCGACGTGTGGCACCCTCGGGTGGCTCCCCGCGCGCCGCGACGTGTGGCACCCTCGGGTGGCTCCCCGCGCGCCGCCGGCTACTGCTCCCGCAGTCCGGCGAACAGGTCGTCCTCCGGGAGGCGCACCGGCGCCACGCGCGATTCCCGCAACGTGAAGTCCTCGGTTGGCGCAATGCGGCGCCACTGCGCCGGGGTGATCGCGAGGAACGGGGAATCCTGGGCGATCTGGGTGGCGTGCTCTCGCAATGCCGCGTGTTTGGCCTCCAGGAAGTCGCTGACGTCAACGCGCGTCGTGACCGGCCCCTGCGCCGCGGCCATCCTCGCCAGCCACTCCTCGCGCGCGCGTCGCTGCTCGTCCGTCTCGTCGGCGCGAGGCCCCCACGGCGGCTCGATGCCCTGCTCCCGCAGCAGCGCGTTCAGTTCCTCCCGTCGTTCGATGTCGAGCACGATTTCGTAGAACTTGCGCGGCGCCCACGGCTCGAGCGCGCGCGCGGGCCACGGAGCTGTTCCCCGTATGCCAACGGGTCACCGGCGCGGGCGAAGGCGGCCTTGGCGATCTGTGCGGCGCGGATGTGATCGGGATGCAGATACCCGCCCGCGTCGTTGTAGCTGACCAGGACATGCGGCCGTTCTCGGCGCACGATCCCCACCAGCCGGCCTGTAGCCTCCTCGAGGTCGGCCTGCCAGAACGATCGCGGGTCGTCGTTGTCGGGCGCGCCCTCCATCCCGGAGTCGCGGCACCCGAGCCAGTGGTGCTCGATCGGGCCGAGTCGTGCCAATGCCCGTGCTAGTTCCAGCTGCCGGATCTCGCCGAGCCGCGCGTGGTTCGCGGGCGTATCGAGCGCGGGGACGACGATCTCGCCGACTTCTCCGTACGTGCAGGTCACGCAGACGACGCGGATCCCTTGGGCGGCGTACTTGGCCATGACCCCGCCGGTGGCGATCGTCTCGTCGTCAGGGTGGGCGTGCACCGTCATCAAGGTGAAGGGGTCGCTCATGGCGCCCATGGTAATCGCGCGGCCGCCGATCGCTCCGCGGCCTGCCGATGGCGCCGTCCTGCCGGCCCGGAGCGGGGACCCCGCTGCGGCCGTTGTCGGACGGCCCCCACCGTCCCAGGCTGCCTGAACAGCGGGATCGCACGTGATGTGCACGGACGAGGCTCTTATCACAACGGATCATCCCCGCGGGGCTGATCGGGAGGTCTGGGGGTTGCCTCCGCGCAGCAGTACCGCGATCGCCTGCACACGTACGAGGGTGCAGCCTCGCCGCATTGGTGGCGCGCGCTCCTGCGTTGCGCTAGGCCCGCGTCTTGGCCCGCGTCTGGTCGGCCGGTTGTTGACATCATGTGCGAATCGCGCCGGGCACCGACCGGCCCCGCCAGGCCGGGAGTCGCCACGCCGGCCGCGATGTGCCCACCGGCTCCGCCACGCCGGGTACCGACCGGTGCCGTCCCG
>JAKAMV010000324.1 GCA_021812735.1 Chloroflexota bacterium
GCGCCGAGGCCGAGGACGCCGTGCACGACGCGGCGCTGCGGGCATGGCAGCACATCGGCGAGGTGCGCGACCCCGCCCGCTTCGAGACCTGGTTCACGCGGATCGTCGTGAACAGCTGCCGGGATCGCATCGCCAGCCGTCGGACGCGGCCGGTCACCCTGGCCGACCCAGATCCCGGCGCGGCGCCCGACCATGCCGACGCCTTCGCCCGCTCCGACGCGCTCGAGCGGGCGATGCGCGCGCTCTCCCCCGACCAGCGGATCGTGATCGCCCTGCGCTTCGTCGAGGACCGCTCGATCGAGGAGATCGCCGTCCGCACGGGCCTTCGCCCCGGCACCGTGAAGAGCCGGCTCCACTACGCCCTGCGCGCGCTGCGCGCCGCCCTCGAGGCGGATTCCCGGGAGGTCGCCCGATGAACGACGAGCAGTTCGAGCAGCGCGTGCGCGAAACGGCTCGCCGGATCGCCGCCGTCGACCGACCGGCGCCGCCATCGCTCCACGCCCGTGTCGCGACCATCCCTGTTGAGCGTCCCGGCGGCGCGATCGGCCAGCGCTGGTTCGGCGGCGGCCTTCGCCTCGCCGGAGCTGCGTCGGCCGTCATCGTCGTCGCCGTCGCCGCGATACTCCTCGCCTCGACCCTGCCCCGGAACAACGCGGCCGTGCCGCGGGCGGCCGAGACGCCCCGGGCCACCGAAGCGCCGGTCGAGAGGACGCTCCGCTTCCGCGACCGCGCGGTCGTGGTGCCGACGGGCTGGCACATCGTACGGCCTCACCAGTGGTCGATGCCGGGTCCCGAGCTGTTCCTCAGCAGCGCCCCGATCGCCGATCCGTGTCCGTCGGTCTTCGTGCAAGCGACTGCCTGCCAGAAACCGTTGACCCAGCTTCCCCCGAACAACATCGTCGTCACGTTCGAGGGGGCCGCCACTTTCAACCTGCCGAACCCGACGCCGGTCCCCGTTGTCCAAGCCGCCGGTGGCGTGTGCAAAGAGCTCGGCGGGGATCGCGAGGAGTATGTCGGGTTCCCCAGCTTTGGCGTGAGCGCCTGCCTCCGCGGGCCCGACTTCGCGGCCAACGAGTCCCTGTTCCAGCGGATACTGTCGTCGCTGGCCGCGCCGCCCGCCGTAACCCCGTCGCCGACTCCATCGCCGTCGGCGTCGCCCACCCCGCGCCCATCCTCCTCAAGCGCCCATCTCTGGACCGCGGCGCCGCTCCCGAACACCCCGTCCGTCGAGCTACCTGCCGGAACGCTGCGGACGCTGGTTCTGAACCTGCACGCGATCGGCCCGCAGGCGGGCGGGCCGCCCACTGGCCCGTTCGTCTATCTCGGACCGAATGCGCTCCCGGACGACACGTGGACCCGGGTCAAGCACCTCTACGTGGCCGACCTGGGCGGCGGGTCCGTCCGCGAGGTGCCGGTGCCCCTGCAGGGCTATGAGATGGTCGCCTCTGCCGAGCAGTCGCAGGGCATGCTCGTCGTGCTCGTCTGGCAGCACATGGGCGGGCCAGCCGGCGATCCGACCGACCACCGTTCCGGGGTGCTGGTCGGACGCGTCCTCGCCGATCGAGTGGCGCCTCCTCGCCGTGGCGGTCGGCAGCGACGGCCTACCGTCGGGAGCCTGGCGCACGCTCGATACCGGAACCGCCACACGCAAGTTCCAGAGCCCGCTGCAGGGGGCGGCCGGATGCGACGAGGCGATGCTCCCGGTGATCGCCGTTTCTGGCGATCGCGTGGCCTACGACGTCGACCACGCCACGCCGCAGTTCCCGGCCGGGTCCGCGATCCGCATCCGCTCGGTGTCGGACGGTACGCTCGAGCGCACGATCGATACCCAGAGCCAGGTCGAGCGCCTCGCCCTCTCCGCGTCGTCGGTCGCCTGGGTCCAGTCCCCCAACGTCTACGCTCCCGGCGGGCCCACGCACTGGCGCGTCATGCGCGCACCGGTGACGAGCGGGGCGGCAGGCACGGTCGCCCTCGGATCGATCGGGCAGAGCTGGTACGGCGCCCCGCTCTACCTCGTGCTCGACGGCGACGCGGTGATCGTCGCCGAAGGAGGCGCCGGCACGAACGCGGGCGCGACGTTGCGCGTGCACGGGTCGTCGGTCGAGACCCTGAACCCGAACAGCGCCGTGAGCTGCGTCCCGCTCGCCGCGAGCTCCGGCACGGCCATCCTTCGCTGCGGCACCGAGGGGCACAACGACGGCATCGCCACCTGGAGCGCGACATCAGGCCTTCGGCTCTTGGCCGGGATGCCCACGCCGAACATCTGGAGCGAACAACTCGGGGACGGGTGGTTCTCGTGGCAGAGCTACGACGCCACGGGCACGAAGCTCGGGATCTCGGCCGTCCCGCTGAGGGCACTGGCCGGCAGATAGACCCGTCGCCTGCGCACAGATCAGGACCTGTGGACTGCAGGACCGCCTCCTGATCCGCAACCCACGGTGCCTCGCGGCCGTTGACCGCTCCCCGAAAGTCGCCGACAGTGGCGGTGAACCAGACGCCCCTCGGCCGCATCTATTGAGCATGGAGGCCATCGAGCGGCTGGAGGGAGTGATCGGCGTGGGGCCTGTCGTGTCCGGGGGGACCGAGGCCGAGCGACGGGTGGCGTTCGAGCGGTTCTCGCAGGACCGCCTCGAACGCGCCTATCGCCTGGCCAGCGTGATCCTGCGCGACGGCGGCGACGCCGAGGACGCCGTGCACGACGCGGCGGTGCAGGCCTGGCTCCACTGGGCCGACCTGCGCGACCGCGAGCGCCTGGACGCCTGGTTCGACCGGATCGTCGTGAACGAGTGCCGCGCGCGCCTGCGCCGCCGGACGGTGCGCCTGGTGCCGATGGAGACGGCCGACCCGCCCGGCCCGGACCCCTTCGGCGGCGTGCTCGACGCGGACGTCCTCAACCGCGCCCTCGCCGGGCTCGACCCCGACCACCGCATCGCGGTCGTCCTGCGCTACATCGCGGACCTGTCGCCGGCCGAGATCGCCGCCCGCACGGGCACGCGCGAGGGCACGGTGAAGTCCCGGCTCCACTACGCGCTGCGCCGCATGCGCTCGGTGCTCGACGAGGCCGAGCGCGCGAGCGCCGGAGGTTCCCGATGACCGACGAGCGCCTCGAGCGCCAGATCAAGGCGGCCCTCGAGCGGGATGCCCGGCCCCTGCCGTCCACGTTGCGTTCGCGCGTCTCCGTCATCCCTGACGAGTTCCCCATTGCGCGCCGGTCGCCGCGGTTCGCGCCGCTCGTCGCCGCGGCGGGCGCGATGGCCGCCGTGGTCGTGCTCGCCGCCGCGGCGATTGTCCTCATGGGGCTGCACAACGCGACGATCGGCCCCGCCGCCTCGGCCACCCCGTCGGTTACACCGAGCGCGCCGGCCGTGGTCGCCCCCGCCTCGCCGGTCGTCGCGTCCCCGGCCGCCGCGACCGTCCTCGCTCCCGTGTCCGGCGCATGGTCCGGGCTGCAGTGGTCGGCTCCAAGCGACTTCCCGAGCCCGATGGGCGCCGACGGCGTCGTCGCCTTCGACGGACAGCTCTACGCGATCGGGCAGCTGCAGGTCGGGTCTGCGAACGAGACCGCCGTGTGGCGCTCGGCCGATGGGTTGCACTGGACGGCGCTCGTGCAGGGCGGGGCGGCGTTCGCAGGGCCGGCCGCGCTCAGCCTCCTCGCCACGCCGTCGCATCTCATCGCTTGGGGCGAGGGTGTCCCAGCGTGCTCCGGGCCGGTGACAAGCGAGACATGCGGCCCCGTGCCCCAGATCATCGTGACCTCCGCCGACGGCTTCACCTGGACGAAGGCGTCGAACGTCTCCGCGTTGTCCGGGGCGACCATCCAGGGCATCGCGGCGGGCGCCTCGGGCCTCGTCGCGGTCGGCGCGACCGCTTCTGGTGCCCCTGTGATCGCGACCTCCGGGGACGGATCGACCTGGACGCGTGTGCCGCTCGGCGCTTCCTTCGCCGACGCGCACCTCTTCACCGTCCGCGCGGCCGGTCCCGGGTTCGTGATCGGCGGCGGCACGGGCTCGCAGCAGGTCAGCGTGACCGGGGGACCGGCCAGCACCGTGCCGGTGGACGCCGCGATCTGGTGGTCGGCCGACGGTCGGTCGTGGACGAAGGCAACGCTCCAGCGGGGGGCGGCTGGCGGCGCCTACGTGTCCGGCATCTTCGTCGGGGCCGACGGCATGGTCGGCGTGGGCTCGGCGACCGGCGGCAAGGAGAGCGCGGCGTGGACGTCGAGCGACGGCCGCACGTGGACTCCCATCGGGCTCAGCTACAACGGGCTCCCGTCTCCTACGCCGAGCCAGCCGACGCTGCCCTCGCCCAGCATCGTGGACGACGGGACGCACATGGTCGCGATCGGCACGACCACGGGGCAGGTCGCCACGTGGTGGTCCTCCACCGACGGCACCACGTGGACGCCGCTCGCCGCTTCGGGGGCAACCGGCACGACGCCGGCGGAGCAGGGCGACATCGCCTACGTCGACCGCTGGTTCGAGCGCGCCTTCGTCGTGCCCGGCGGCGTCGTCGTGGTCGGCTCCGGCAACGGCTCGCCCGATGCGCCAGGGAAGGTCTGGGTGGCGAGTGCCGAGTCGCCGGTGAGCGCGACGACGGCCGGCCCCTGCGACGCGGCCCAGCTCCGGGTGCACGGCGGGCGGATGGGTGGCGGGACGGGCACGGCGCAGGCCGACGTCTCCTTTACCAACGTCGGCACTTCCCCCTGCGCGTTGGCCGGCGATCCGGCCTCCATCGAGCTGCTGGCCTCGGACGGGTCGGTGCTTCCGACGGTAGCCGCGACCCCAGCGGCGACACCCGGTCCGCCGGTGCTCCTCATGCCCGGCGCAACCGACGCGGCCAACCTCGCTATCAACTGGTCGAACTGGTGCGGTCGAGCGCCCGGCGCGATGCGCATCCGCATCACGCTGCCGGGTGGGGCGGGGGCCGTGACCGGCGACCTGAACGGACCACCCGGCACCTACGTGCCACGGTGCGACCATCCCGAGACGGCGTCCGCGGTCGAACTCCTGTGGTCGTTCAGCGCGACACCCTGAGGTCCGGTGAGCTGTTCACGTCGTGACGCCGGCCGCACCTGACAACAAGCCGCCGCTCCCTGACTCGCTCCTCTCGGCATCCAAGCGCGGGCACCGTAGGCCACCAGTGGGTCGCTCGGCAGTCACGCTTGGCCGAAGATTGAACCGGGCACCCGCCTCCCGCATCTCGTGTGCATGGTGGCGGTCGAGCGACTGGAGGACCTGATCCAGGTGGGACCTCTCGTGCCCGGGGGAACCGAGGCCGAACGTCGGGCGGCGTTCGAGCGGTTCACGCAGGAGCGCCTGGAGCGCGCGTACCGCCTGGCCGGCGTGATCCTCCGAGACCGCTCGGAGGCTGAGGACGCCGTCCACGACGCGGCCATGCGCGCATGGCTGCACTGGGCGGAGCTGCGGGAGCCCGAGCGCCTGGACGCCTGGTTCGACCGCATCGTCGTGCACGAGTGTCGCGCGCGTCTCCGGCGACGGATGATCCGCGCCCTGCCGTTGGCGGACCGCGCGGATCCGACGGGTCCCGACGCGTTCGGCGGCGTCGTCGAGCGGGATGTCCTCAGCCGCACGCTCGCCACCCTCGACGCGGACCACCGGATCGCCGTCGTCCTGCGGTATGTCGCGCAACTTACGCCCGCCGAGATCGCCCTCCGCACCGGGGCTCGTGAGGGCACGGTGAAGTCGCGGCTCCATTACGCGCTGCGCCAGATGCGCGCGGCCCTCGAGGCCGCCGACCGCACGAGCGCCGGAGGTCCCCGATGAGCGACGAGCGGATCGAGCGAGAGCTGCGGGAAGCGCTCCTCCGGGACGACCCCGGGCCTACTCCGCCCGCGCTGCGCGCGCGAGTGGCCGCGATCCCCGAGGAGGCGTCGGCGCGCCAGAAGGCGCCGCGCTCCCGCCACTCGCGCCTCTTGACCGCGATCGCCGCCGCCGCGGCGGTCGTCGTCGTCGGGGCGGCGCTCGTGGTCGGGATCGGCATCCACGACGCGACGATCGGACCGCCAGCCTCGGCCACGCCATCGGTGGCACCGAGCGCGCCGGCCGTGGTCGCCCCCGCCTCGCCGTCGGCGACGACCTCGCCCGCGGCCTGGGCTGCGGTCTCGTCGCCGGTGCTCGCGGGCATGACCATGGACGACGTCGTGCCGTTCAACGGCGGCTTCCTCGCCCTCGGCACGACCAGCAGTCCTGCGACGGAGCACGTCCTGACCTCACCGAACGGGACCGACTGGGCCCGCCACGAGCCGATCATCACCCCCTCCGGCCCCGCGGGGTTGGGCGACATGGCGGGGTTCGGCTCGGGCATCATCGCGGCTGGCAGCATTGGGTACCCGTGCAGCAACGGCAGGGCAGCCGTCTTCACATCGTCGGACGGGATCCACTGGAGCGCGATCGACCTGCCGGCCCCGAGCACCGGCCAATCGTTCTCGGCCGGCCTGATCGCCGCCGGACCCGCCGGCTACGTCGTCCTCGGCGGCTACGACGGGTGTGTCGGCGGCTCGGGCGCCATCGCCTCGGCCGCGCCGTTGAACGCGCCGCTGCTGTGGCACTCCACGGACGGACAGCACTGGACCAGCGTCCGGTTCCCGGAGTCAAGCGTGAACCTCGTGACCCTGGTCGCGGGCGGTCCGGGCTTCCTGATCGGCGGCGACCGTCACGTCGGATCCCGGCTCGATGCGGCGATCTGGACGTCGCGCGACGGCGTGACCTGGACGGCCGCGAACCCGCTGCCGGACAACCAGGGGATGGGGTCCGGCGGGCCGATGCAGGTGAACGCCATCGCCGCGGGGCCGGACCGCATCCTCGCCATCTCAGGGCGCACGGGCTACGAGCCACAGGGCCGGATCTGGTCGTCGCAGGACGGGATCACGTGGCAGAAGGTCGCGGACCTGTCGGCAAGCGACCCGCGAGTCTATCGAGTGGCGTGGACGCCGGCCGGGTTCGTGATGGCGGCTTTGGCAGGCGACACGCCGGGTGAGTCCACGATCATCGTCCGATCGTCGCCCGATGGCGCGTCCTGGACCACACTGTTCTCGCTCCCGCCGGCGAGCAGCGCGGTCTCGGGCATCGCCTCCGACAGCAGATCGATCGTCGTGGTCGGCACCTCAGCCCAGAACGGGTTGGTCGTCGCCGGCCCGGCGGCGAAGGACGTCGCGCCGACATCGGCCCCGTCACCGACCCCGACCCCGACACCGTCCCCGCCAGGAACACCGCCCGCGTCGGAAACGGTCGGCGGCTTCCTATGGACTCGCATCGACGCGCCGTTCGGTGGCGCCCAGCCCGGTCCGATGACCGCGCTCGGCTCACAGGTGGTCATGGCCACCAGCCCCTACGGCTGGGTCTCGCCCGGCACGGCCATGCCGCATCCCACGTTCTGGCACTCGTTGGACGGCTCGACCTGGCAGCGGTTGCCCGACCGCCCGGCCTTCGCTGGAGTGCCGGACAAGTGGATGGACGTCGTGCTCGGCCTGACCTCGAACGGGTCCGGGCTCATCGCGGTCGGCATGCAGCAATACGCCGATGCGAGCACCGCCAACGCGGAGGCCTGGACCTCGCCCGACGGCGGGAAGACCTGGAACCGGGCGAGCGTCGCGGACGGGACGCAGGCGACCATGAACTTCGTGTATCGGGCGGGCGGTGGGTTCGTCGCGATCGGGACGGACGGCTACTCGTTCCACGCGGGGATGGAGGCCGGCACCGCCATCTGGACGTCGTCCGACGGCACGCATTGGACGCGCCTGCCGCAGAGCGAGGTGCCAGCGCACGTCTCGATCAGCAGCGTCGCCTACGGAAACGGCCGCTACGTGGCTGTGGGCCAGATCCTTCCGCCGGGCGCGATGAACGCGGACCCCGCGCCGAAGTGGATCTCGAGCGACGGGATCCACTTCCAGGCGCTCGCCGGGACCGCGGGCGGACCGAGCGGTGACATGGTCGTGCGCCAGATCGTCTGGACCGGTTCCGAGTTCGTGGCGGTCGGCGACCCCCTGAGCCTGGACGCCCCCACCGCCTGGCGATCCACGAACGGCATGGACTGGCAGCCGGTCGAGCTTCCACATGATGCGGGGGCGGGAACGCCGGGAGCATCAGCAGCAGCGCAGTCTGGCGTCGAGGGTATCGCCGAGACTCCGACCGGGCTCGTCGCGGTGGGCGCTGCGGAGGACACGATCCACGGCACGACGGCGAGCGGGATGGTCTGGGAGTCGTCGGACGGTCGCTCGTGGCAGGTGGTCAGCCAGCCGACGGACTTCCCTGGTGCCGACCTGCAGTCGGTGTCGCCCATTGGCGGAGGTAGGTTTGTCGTCGAGGGTCAGGACAATCGGGGCGATCCGAGTGTCGCCCTGATGTGGACGCTCGACCCGGCAACCGCACGGCCCTGACGGCCGGGCAGGCGCACTATCCGTCCATCCCGACGAGATGACTGCGGCTGCCGGTTGGCGCCGACCTGAGCTGCTCCGGTCTGCGGAGCGCGAGCGTGGTGGGTCCATAGACATTCAATCTATACTCACGGAGTGATTACCGGAGCCTTCGCCGCCGAACGTGAGCGGGTCTCGGACCGGGTCCGCCGATGAGTCTCTCCGGCGCACTGGCCGCGTTGCTGCTCGCCGGTCCGACACACGGATACGAACTCCACGCGACCCTTGAGGGGGAGCTGGGCTCAAGCTGGGCCACTCGCCCCGCGCAGGTGTACTTGACGCTCGGCCGCATGCAACGGGACAACCTGCTGACGAGCGAACGGATCCGCCAGGAGACTCGTCCTGATCGCCAGCGCCTGACGCTGACGGATGCGGGGCGTGAGGCGGCTGAAGAGTGGCTGTGGCGTGGTCCGGCCGATGAGCTTGTGGTTCGGCTCGCTGTCGCGCGTCTGGTCGTCCCGCACCAGATGTCGGCCCTGCTCGACGTGATGACCGAGGAGCGCACCGCGGCCCTGCACCGCCTGCGGGGCGCGCGAGCGGAGGATGTGGGAGGGTTCCGTCAGGAGGCGCGCGATGCGGAGATCCGCCTCGTCGAAGGCCAGCTGCGCTGGCTCACCGGTGTGCGTCCCCGCCTCGACGTGATCGTTGCGCGACCACGCGTGAGGAAGGCCGATGAGCGCGCCGCTGAGCTTGCCTGAGCGCCTGCCCGCGATCGCGCTCGACGACGTCTCGCGCACGTACACGAGCGGCGGCAACAGCGTGGCGGCGCTCGTGCAGATCGATCTGCGGATCGCGCGCGGCGAGACGGTCGCGATCACCGGGCCGTCGGGGTCGGGCAAGACCACCCTGCTCAACCTCGTTGCCGGGCTCGATCGGGCGACCAGCGGCACGATCACCGTGCTCGGCATGCGCGTCGATGGGACGTCAGAGCGCGAGCTCGCCGAGTTCCGTGCCCGCCATGTCGGCCTGGTCTTCCAGGACCCCCACCTGCTCTCCGGACTGAC
>JAKAMV010000325.1 GCA_021812735.1 Chloroflexota bacterium
ACGGCGTGCACAGCCTGCTCCAGCTCGCGCAGCGCAATGGCCGGGTTCCCGTAGTGCGCGGCGATCACCTCACCCTGTTCGGTGTGCTTCAGGCGGCCCCGCACGGAACCGGCCGCCATCGCAAGGATCGCCCGGTTCGTCGGGCCGCCGCCGCGCCCGATCGCTCCACCGCGGCCATGGAAGAGCGTCAGCTCGATCCCCTCTTCCGCAGCCGCTGCCGCCAGCGCGGCCTGCGCGCGATGGAGCGCCCACGACGCGGCCAGGAACCCCGACTCTTTGTTCGAGTCGGAGTAGCCCAACATCACTTCCTGGCGCCACCCGCGGCGGTCCAGGTGCGCGCGGTATGTGGGGTCGCGCAGCAGCGCTCGCAGCAACGGCCCGGCAGCCTGCAGAGTATCGAGCGACTCGAAGAGGGGCACGACGTCCAGCCGATCGGCGAGGCCGCCCGACGGATCAGCGAAGCGGGCCAGCTCGAGGACGGCCAGGACGTCCTCGGGACCTCGCGTGAAGCTGATCACGTAGCGCCGGCACGCCTCCTCACCGAACACGGCCTGCAGCTCGCCGATCGCGCGGAAGGTGTCGAGCACCTCCTCCACCGGCACCCCCGGCGACGCCTCTGCGCGGCGGTCGCCGCCGGCACGCAGCACGGCGAGTGCAGCCTCGTGGACGGCGGCGTGCTGGCGGATCTCGAGTTCGGCCAGGTGAAAGCCGAAGGTCTGCACCTGCCAGACGAACTCCTGGACGTCGCCCCAGGCGACCCGCCCGGCGCCCGCGGCAGCCAGCGCGGCCTGGATCATCCGCAGATCGGCCAACAGCTCCTCCGGGGACGCGTACCCGCAGTCCGCCTGCCCAGCTCCTGCCGCGTCCAGCCCGGGCGCGTCCAGCCCTGCCGCTCGACCCAGCCCGACCGCCCCATCCGGTCCACCGACCGTCTCCGGCCCGACGGCTCGCCGCGTCCCCGGGGCTCCATCCGACGCCCCGATGCGGGCCAGACCCCGGTCCACCCTCGACGAGGTGGCGAGATCGTCGGTCAATGGCGCGGGGTCGGCGGAGAACCCGACGCCCACGAGCCGCGCACGGGTGTGGCGGAGCCGCTCTCCGATGAACCCGAAGGCGCGCCGGAACGGCTCGGCCGCGAACCGCCGACCGAGCTCCCGGGCGGCCTCGGGGTGCCGCGCGGCCTCAGCGCCCAGCCAGGCGTCGAGGGCCGGCGGCACGTCCCGGCCGCTCGTGGAGAGGGCCACGGTCTGGAGCAGCCGCTCCGCGACGTGCTCGTACGCCCGCAACACGTGGTCCGCCTGGATGCGCAGCGTCGCGCGGGTGACGGCGGCAGTCACGTTCGGGTTGCCATCGCGGTCGCCGCCGATCCAGGTCCCCCAGCGCAGGAACGGCGTCACGCGTGGCGGACGGGTTCCCGTGCGGCCCGCGTCCGCGCCGCCGCGCAGCGCAGCGAGGTACGCGGCCCGGGGGGGCCGGTCGGGGCCTGCGGCACCCGTCGCCTGGTCCGGGGCGAGGTCGGGAACCATGTCGAGCGCGGCGTCGAGCGCCCGTAACACACGCGGCGCAACCCCGAACAGTGTCGCATCGAAGAAGACCATGGCGGACCGCACCTCGTCGAGCGGCGACGGGCGGATCTCGCGCAGGTCGTCGGCCTGCCAGAGGATCGTGATCGCCTCGCGGAGCCGGCGACGCACCTCGCGGTCCTCGCGCGGGGAGAGGCGCGGGTCGTCCAGTCGGTCGAGGAGGCCGTAGACGCGGCGCAGGGCGACAAGGAAGGTCCGGCGGCGTGCCTCGGTGGGATGGGCCGTGAGGACCGGGTGGATCGAGAGGCCGGCCAGAAACGCCTCGATCTGGGACCGATCCCAGCCGCGCGCCGCCAGCTCGCGCACGGCAGCGCCCACGCTCCCCGCCACATAGCCGTCCGACGTCATCCGCTCGCGCCGGCGCAGCGCCCGGACGCGCTGCTTCTCCTCGGCCAGGTTCACCAGCTGGAAGTAGCGCGTGAATGCGCGGGCCAGTTGCTCGGCCGTGGCGAGGTCGAGGTTGTCGAGGTCTTCCGCCAGCCGTCGCCGCTTCTCTGGGTCGGGCCCGGAGCGCAGCGCGATCGCCCGCCCGCGTACGCGCTCGACCAAGTCGAGGAGCTCCGGGCCACCCTGCTCCACGAGTACCTGGCCGAGCAGCGCACCGAGTAGGCGCACCTCGCGCCGGAGCGGATCGGAGGCGCCCGCGCTGCCGATCCCCCTGGGCTCGGCGCGGACGGCCTGGTTCTGCCGTGACACGCTCTGATGATGCACGAAGATCCGCGTCTCCGCGTTCCACGGGTCGGTCCGCGCGCTCCACCGCGCTCCGACGGGCCATCGTCCGGCGTCGGCGGCCGCGTGGAGGCGCCGGGTCGGCCCCTGGTTACGCCGCTGGCCCCCGCCCGCGCCATCGGCCGACGCCGACGTCGGCCGAGTCACTCGGTCGCGCGGTCGGCTCGTATCGAGGTCAGCCGGTCATGAAGAGGCGGAGCAAGAAGAGCGCGAGCGCGACGAGCCCGGCCACGCTCAGGATCCCGCGTGCACGTGCCGAGGCGTGCGCGCCGAACGACCTGGCGAATGGGAGCGCGGCGACCGCGAGGACGCCATACAGGAGGTGGATCTGATCCTGCGGCGCGTGGCCCGAGAGCAGCTGGAGCAAGCCCACCACGGCGGTGATGGCAACGATACCCACGACCGCGGCCTGGAACGACTCGAGGCGCTGCCCGCCGCCTCGCCCGCTGACGACCGCCGCGACGGTCCAGGCCAGCGCGAGCAGGGTGCCGGCCACCGCCGCATACGCGAGACTCCGGTGCAGCTCTTCCACGTGCGACATGATGCCGCGGCCGAGCCGTGCACGCTCGCCGTGTGCGCACCTCGCCGTCGCATGCGCGACGCAGCTGCCGAACGCGCGGCCCATCTGCCGGTCGCATCCGCTGGCCGCGCCCCCTGCACCTGCGCCGCACGACCCGCTACCCTGCGGCCGTGCCTCGTCCGACCCGTGTCGCCGCCGCCGCCCGCCCGGCCGATACACCTCGCGCCGCCGCTACACTCCAGGCCGCCAATGCACTCCGCGCCGCCGTGCTGGCATGGTCCGCCGCGCACGGGCGCACGCTTCCCGAGCGGGAGGCGCGCGAACCGTGGCGCGTGCTGGTCATCGAGGTGATGTCGCAGCAGACCCAGATCGCGCGCTCGCTGCAGGCGGCCGTCACGTTCTGCGCGCGCTTCCCCACCCCGCAGTCGCTCGCCGAGGCGTCACCAGCGGAGGCCGTGCGAGCCTGGGCGGGGCTCGGCTACAACCGTCGGGCGCTCGCCCTGCGGGCCGCGGCACAGGCGATCGTCGAACGGCACGCCGGCCGCGTCCCCGCCGACCTCGCCGCGCTCCTCACACTACCGGGTATCGGCCCGTACACCGCACGCGCCATCGCCGCGCGCGTCCACGGCCTCCCGGTCATGCCGGTCGACGTGAACGTGCGCCGCGTCCTCGGCCGTCTGCTCGGCGATGCAGACGCCGCGGCGGTGCAGGAGCTGGGCGACGCCATCGCCGGGAGCGTCGCACGCGATGGCCCCGGGCAAGCCGAGCCGACGGCCCACCCCGGGGAGATCGCGGACGCCTTGATGGACCTCGCGGCGCTCGTCTGTCGGCCACGTCATCCCGACTGCCCCGCCTGCCCGCTCGAGCCCCACTGCGCCCGGGCCAGGAGCGTCGGGCAGCTCGTGGGCGGTGCCGCCGCGGTCGCTCCGGATCGCCGCCCGCGTCCGGAGCGACCGCGCTCGACGCCAGCAACGCCGTTCCCTCGCTCACGGCGCTGGCTGCGCGGCCAGCTGCTGCGTGAGCTGCGGCTCGCGCCGCCCGGTGCCTGGCTGGCGATCGAGGGGAACCGCGGGATGCACGGCCACACGGCCGTCCGGGAGGCGCTCAGTGCGCTGGCCGCCGAGGGGTTCGTCGAGCTCGACGAGGCAGGTCGGGCGCGGCTGGCGGAGGGGTGAGGCAGTCCCCCGCGGCTGGGGTAGTCTGCGCGCATGCACGAACACCACCACGCTTCGCACCACGAGCCCCGCGACATCGCGGACGCGTACGCCGAGGCGATCGCCGAGTTCCGCCGCCGCAAGGACCAAGCCTTTGCGGCCGGCCCTCAGAGTCCCCTGCTCCCCGCGGACCGGCCGCGCTTCCGTGGGTTGACCTACTTCCCGCCGGACCTACGCTACCGCTTCGAGGGCCTCCCGCTGGGCCCATATACCGGCCACGAACCCCTCGACTTCGTCATGCAGACCTCCGATGGTCAGCCACGGCCGGCCCATCGCGTGGGGACGTTCCGGCTCGAGCTCGACGGGCGGCCACTCGAGCTGCACGCGTACGGTTTCGAGGGCTCCGACCCCGACAGCCTCTTCGTGCCGTTCATGGACGCCACGAGCGGCCACGAGACCTACGAGGCGGGGCGCTACCTGGATCTCGAGCCGGAGGACGACGGCAGCTACGTCCTCGATTTCAACCTTGCCTACCATCCGCTCTGCGTCTATTCGCCCTACTATTCGTGTCCACTGCCACCGGCGGAGAATCGGCTGCCCGTGCGCATCGAGG
The DNA here is from genome assembly GCA_021812735.1 of Chloroflexota bacterium. Next base: position 4,600 of record JAKAMV010000325.1, read on the forward strand.
CCGGCGAGATGCTCCCCGAGGGGATCGGCGGCCACTAGCCGCGGCCGGGCGCGCCACCTCGCGGCACTTGCGCCTCGCCCGTGCGTGTGGCAACCTTCGCGTCCTGATGCGCCACGCCAGCATGTGTCCGTGTCGATCTGCGGCCCTCCGTCCACCGGACGGGGCCTGAGGCGGCGCGCCCACATCGCGCCGCGTGGCAGGCGCAGAGGCCGCAGTCGGCAACGACTGCGGCTTTCGTGTTTCTACAGGGCTGAGCTGCCCGCCGCGGCGCCCGCGGCGGGTCCGGCAGCCCCAGTCCAGCTGCGGGCGAACTGCCCGCCACAGGAGGAGCAAGGTGAGCGTCCCCACCGCATCCGCCACCCAGGCGCTCGTGTCGCCCGAGTGGGCCAGAGAACACCTGAACGACCCTCGCGTCCGCTTCGTGGAGGTGGACGTCGACACGACCGCCTACGAGCAGTCGCACATCCCCGGTGCTGTCGCCTGGAATTGGACCACGCAACTCGCCGACAACATCCGCCGTGACCTAGCCTCGCGCGAGGACCTCTCGCGGCTCCTCAGCCACTCGGGCATCGGGTCAGAAACCCACGTCGTCCTGTACGGCGACAACAACGACTGGTTCGCCGCCTGGGCGTACTGGCAGCTCAAGCTCTTCGGCTGGGAGCGCGTGAGCCTGCTCGACGGCGGCCGCCGCTACTGGCTGGACAACGGCTATCCGATCACGACCGATCTGCCGCACTACCCGGAGACGGGCATCCAATTGCCGGAACCGTCCTACGCGCTCCGAGCGTTCCGCGACGACATCCTGCCCCGCCTCGGCCGCGACGAGCTGGCGCTGGTCGATGTGCGGTCGCCCGCAGAATACAACGGCGAGGTGATCGCCCCGCCCGGGATGTCAGAGACGGCCCAGCGCGCCGGCCACATCCCAGGCGCCGTGTCGGTGCCGTGGTCGCAAGCAGTGCGCGACGACGGGCGCTTCAAGAGCCAGGCGGAGCTCCACGAGCTGTACGCCTCGAAGGGCGTCACGGCCGACCGCGACGTCATCGCGTACTGCCGCATCGGCGAGCGGTCGAGCCATACGTGGTTCGTGCTCCACGAGCTGCTCGGCTACCCGAACGTCCGCAACTACGACGGGTCTTGGACCGAGTGGGGTTCGATGGTGGGTGTCCCGATCGAAAGATGACGGTGCCGGGGCAACCGGGTGAGCCCGTCGGCTAGCGGATCAGGAAAATGCTCCCGAGCAGGATCGCCAGCACGACCAACGTGATCACCACGTAGAGGCGATCCTCCTCGAGGGCGAAACCGACCACCGATGCCGCCACACGCACCACCGGCGTCGCCAGCAGCAGCGCGAGCCCCAACTGCGTGATCGCGGAGGGCCGCAGCGCCACGAGCCCGGCCGGCATCGCCGAGAAGTCGGCGAGATTGGCCGGGCCGGGCGCCCCGCCCGCGAGCGAGGTACGCCAGCCGAACGCGAGCGCCAGCACGAATCCCAGCGCGATGACGGCGGCGCTGACGCTGACGCCGCCGGCCAACACATAGCTCACCATGACCCTGAAGCGCTCCGGTGACAGGTGGGACACGTGTCCCGGCTGCGGCTCGCCCGGGCCGCGCATCACCCTCTTCCCATCGGCCGTCCGGTTCGTCATCATCCCCGCTCGCCGACTCAGATCCCGAGGCCGAAGCCGCGGGCCACCATCTCGGCCGCGATCACCACGAGGACCGGGAGGAAGACGCGGCGCACGCCGGCATTCGACATGTGCACGAGAAGTCTGGCCCCGATCAGCGCACCGACCAGCACCCCCAGCGCGACCGGGGCAGCGACGCTCGCGTCGACGTCGCCCCGCCCGATATAGATGCCCGCCGACGCCGCCGCGGTGACCCCGATCATGAAGTTGCTGGTGGTCGAGGAGACCTTCATCGGCAGCCGCATGGCGCCGTCCATCGCCATCACCTTGAGCGCCCCGGACCCGATGCCGAGCATCCCCGAGACCAGGCCGGCGAACCCCATCATCACGAAGCCGAGCGGGATCCGGCGCGCCTCGTATCCCACTTCGCGACCCAACCGGGAGTCCGGATAGCTCGATGCGAGCCCCAGGCGCGCCGCGAGTCCGGTCGGCTCGATGTGCGGCGGGAGCTCCTCGCGCAGCCGCCAGAGCTGCTGCACGGCGGAGAGGAAGAGGACGACGCCAAGGAGGAAATAGAGGAACCGCACCGACACGATCGCCGCGAGGAGCGCGCCGATGACGGCCCCCGTGGTCGTGGCCAACTCGAGGAACATCCCGATGCGCAGGTTCGTCAGGCGGTCGCGCACGTAGGCGGCGGCGGCCCCCGAGCTCGTCGCGATCACCGAGACGACGCTCGCACCGACGGCATGCCGGATGTCCACGCCGAAGATCACTGTGAGCGCGGGGATGATCAAGATGCCACCACCCACACCCCCGAGCGCGCCGATGATGCCCGCGGCGATGCTCACCAGGAAGATGCCGAGGTCGGCGGAGATCGTCACCGGTTGCTCATGCCCAGCGATGGTACGCCGGATGTCCGGGCCGGACCGCCACAAACGTGCCGCGGAAGGTGACGCAGCGCAGACCGCCGGCCTCCAGCGAGGATTCCACGGTCGCCCGGTCGGGCTGCAGGTCGACGACCCGCGCGCGCAGGGTCACGGGACCATCAGTGGGGCTGGGGCGCAGAAAGGTGAGCGCGAAGGAGGCCGTCACGGTCGCCGGAACGGCGTCGCTCCCGGCAGCGCGCATCAGGGCGATCACGGCGGCCCAGTTGCTGTGACAGTCGAGCAGCGTGCCGATGATCCCGCCGTTGAGCGCCCCCGGGAACGCCTCGTAGCGTGGCTCGGGACGCCACTTCGCGACGACCTCATCCCCCTCTTCGAAGCTGCGCAGGTGCAGACCAGCGGGGTTCGCGGGGCCACAGCCGAAGCAGACACTGCGGGGCGCCAGCCGCTCCTGGAGGCTGCGAGCCTCGGCGCGCAGATCGGTCACGAGCGCCAAGTGTAACGCGCTGGGACGCCTCACTGTCGACAGGCGCGCCCTTGCGGTACCGTGCGCAGATGCGACGGAGACTCCCCGACCTGGGCCCGCGCGGTGAGGGTTGGGTCGCCCTCCAGGTCGTGATCGTTCTCGCGATCTGCGGCGCTGGACTGCTCGGACCGGCCTGGGACGGGACAGCGCGCCTGCTCTCCAGTGCGCTCGGCATCGCGCTGATCGCCGCGGGCGGACTGCTCGCGCTGCGCGCAGTGCTGGACCTCGGCCCCAACCTGACGGCGGTCCCCCGGCCGAAGGACGGCGCGCGGCTGGTCGAGTGGGGCGCGTACGCGCTGGTGCGGCACCCCATCTACGGCGGGCTCGTGGTCGGAGCAATCGGCTGGGGGTTCGTGACGGCGTCGCCGCCGGCGATCGCCGCCGGCCTGCTGCTCGGCGCCTTCTTCGATCTGAAGTCGCGGCGCGAGGAGGCATGGCTGGCCGAGCGCTTCGATGCCTACGCGGCCTACCGCTCCCGCACCCGCAAGCTCTTCCCCTGGATCTATTGAGGCGCGCCGAGTCTCCGAGTTCTCCCGCCCTCCGGGTTCTCCCGCGGCCCCAAACGGATGAGTGGACGGCGCGCCGCCGTTGCGGCAGAGTGGCCCCGTGATCCGGGAGGACGCGACCCCGAGCGAGCACCCCGCGACCCCTCAGCGTCAGCCGTCACATCGGCCGGCGCCCATCGTTTCTACACTCGATGGAGACACGATCGACGATCTCGTGGAGCGCGCCAGGGCCGGCGACGCGGACGCGTTCGGAAGCCTGTACGACATGTTCGCCCCGCGTCTGTACCGTTACCTGCGGTTTCGTACGCGCGAGCCGAGCGACGCGGAGGATCTCGTGCAGCGCGTCTTCGTGAAGGTCGTGGAGGCGCTTCCCCGCTACGAGCAACGGGGCGCGCCCTTTGCCGCCTGGCTCTTCCGGTTGGCTCACAACGCCGTGATCGACTTCGCCAGGACCGGCCGGGAGCACGCGTCGCTCGACAGCGTCGCCGACCGGCCGGCGGATGCGCCCGGGCCCGCCGAAGTCGCCGCGCACGCGTCGGATCTGGCTGCCCTCGATGCGGCGATCCGCGCGCTGACGCCGGATCAGCAGCAGGTGATCGCCTGCCGTTTCTTCGCAGGCCTGAGCAGCGCCGAGACGGCGCAGGTGATGGGCCGTCGCGAGATCGCAGTCCGAGCGCTGCAGTTTCGGGCACTCGGGGCGCTACGCCGCGCGCTGGCCGGGACGCTCGATCTCGACACGCTGGCTCCCGCGGCCCCCACCGACGTGACGCGGGAGGTCGATCTGTGATCCCGTTGCGCTTCCCCTGGCGGCACAGGGCGGCAGCCACGCGCTCCGACCGTGCGGACGATCCGCTTGCGATCGTGCTGGAGCGCTACGCCCGCGAAACCCTCGACGCCGATCCGGCCGTCCTCGCCGATCTGCGAGCGCAATTGCTAGAGCGCGTCGTAGGGCTGAGACGAGCGGCAGCTCCCGCACACGAGCCCTTGCCCGCCCGTAAGCCCATCCCGGTCCTGGACAGCCCGCGGCGCTGGGCCTTCCACCCTGTCTCAGCGCGACGTGCCGGTGCGGTCGCTCTCGCTGGCGCGCTGCTGCTCGGGGGCGCGGGAGCCGCCGTGGCCACCAGCGGTCCAGGCGGGCCGCTCTACCCCACACGGCTCGAGATCGAAGCGCTCGGCCTGCCGCCGGCCGGCTCTGCGGCCTGGTTCTCGGCGGAGGCCGGGCGCCTCAATGCCCGGCTGCAGGAAGCGGAAACCGCGGCGCGGGCCGGCGACACGCCGGCCGTCGAGGCCG
>JAKAMV010000326.1 GCA_021812735.1 Chloroflexota bacterium
GAACGACGTGTCCGCCTACATCCCGACCAACGTGATCTCGATCACCGACGGCCAGATCTTCCTCGAGACCGACCTGTTCAACGCCGGCCAGCGGCCCGCCATGAACATCGGCATCTCGGTGTCGCGAGTGGGCTCCGACGCCCAGACCAAGGCGATGAAGAAGGTGGCCGGCCCGCTCAAGCTCGACCTCGCGCAGTACCGCGCCCTGGCCGCCTTCGCGCAGTTCGCGGGCGACCTCGACAAGGCCACCCGCGACCAGCTGAACCGCGGCGAGAAGCTGTCCGAGATCGTCAAGCAGCCGCAGTACCAGCCGCTGCCGGTGGAGAAGCAGGTTGTGATCCTGGTCGCCGCCACCACGGGCAGGCTCGACGACATCCCGACCCCCCGCGTGAAGGACTTCGAGGCGGGCCTGTACCGGTTCCTCGAGACCGAGCGGCCCCAGATCCTCAAGGACCTCGCCGCCTCCAAGACGCTCACCGACGAGATCTCGTCCGCCCTCAACGAGGCGATCGACGAGTTCCGGAAGTCCTTCCTGGCATGACGGCTTCCGCGACTCGCCGCACCGGCGCCCCGAGGCAAGGCGCGAGCGAGCACGTGAGCGAGCGCACGCGGACGTGCGTGAGCGAGCGCGCGGAGGGAGCAACGCCGCATTCGGGGCGATCGGGGCGGCGGCCCTTGGTGCCGGAGGCTTCACATGCCTAGCCAGCGTGAGATCCGGAGGCGCATTGGCTCCGCGAAGAACATCAAGCAGATCACCCGGGCGATGCAGTTCGTCGCGGCCTCCAAGCTGCGCCGCGCCCAGGAGGCCACGCTCGCCTCGCGGCCGTACCGCGAGAAGCTCGACGAGGTCATCGCCGACCTGGCGGCCGTCCTCTCGGGCGAGGACCACCCGCTCCTCGCCGGCCGGGACCTCGCCCAGCCGCACAGCCGGCTGATCGTGATCATCACCAGCGACCGCGGTCTCGCCGGGGCGCTCAACACCAACACCATCAGGTTCGCCTCGCGCGAGATCGTCGACCACCCGGGCGCGCTCAAGGTGGCCACCGTCGGCCGCAAGGGCCGTGACGCCATGCGCCGGGCCCGCGTGCCGATCGCCGCCCACTTCGAGGGCTTCGGGGACCGCCCCGCGTTCGCCGACACGCTGCCCCTCGCCCGCCTGGTCACCGACGACTTCGTCGCCGGCACCTACGACCGCGTCGACGTCGTCTACTCGCGGTTCATCTCCACGCTCACCCAGAAGCCCGTGCTCGAGCAGCTGCTGCCGGTGGTCCCGTCCGAGGACACGGTGGGCATCCCGGGCAACCAGTTCCTGTTCGAGCCGAGCCCCGGCGAGTTCCTCCGGGCGCTCCTCCCGCGCTACGTCGCGACCCGCCTGTTCCAGGCGGTGCTCGAGTCCAAGGCGAGCGAGGAGTCGTCGCGGATGGTCGCCATGAAGAACGCCACCGAGAACGCCGAGGAGCTGATCGAGGACCTCACGCTCTCGTACAACAAGGTCCGCCAGGCAAACATCACTCGCGAGATGGTCGAGATCGCGAGCGGCGCATCGGCCCGCTAGGCCAGCGCGAACGAGGAGGCACACCCCAGATGGCGACCGCCGCCCCTTCCGCGACAGGCCGGGTCATCCAGATCACCGGTCCGGTCGTCGACATCGAGTTCCCCGCCGGCGCCCTGCCGGCGATCTACAACGCCGTCGAGATCATCCGCGACGGCCAGCCGCCGCTGGTCTGCGAGGTGCAGCAGCACCTGGGCAACAACTGGGTCCGCGCCGTGGCGATGACCACGACCGACGGCCTGGCCCGCGGCACGAGCGTCCTCGACACGGGCGCGCCGATCTCGGTGCCGGTCGGCTCGGTGACGCTCGGCCGGGTGTTCGACGTCCTCGGGCACGCGATCGACGGCAAGGGCGCCGTCGAGGCCACCGAGGTCCTGCCGATCCACCGCAAGCCGCCCGCCTTCGAGGACCAGACCACCGAGGTCGAGGTCTTCGAGACCGGCCTCAAGGTCATCGACCTCGTCTGCCCGTTCCGCAAGGGCGGCAAGATCGGCATCTTCGGCGGCGCCGGCGTCGGCAAGACGGTCATCATCCAGGAGCTCATCAACAACGTCGCCAAGGAGCACGCCGGCGTGTCCGTCTTCGCGGGCGTGGGCGAGCGCTCCCGCGAGGGCAACGACCTCATCCGCGAGATGACCGAGTCGGGCGTCATCAAGAGCACGGCCTTCGTGTTCGGCCAGATGAACGAGCCGCCCGGCGCCCGCCAGCGCGTCGGCCTGACGGGGCTCACGATGGCGGAGTACTTCCGCGACGAGGAGGGCCGCGACGTCCTCCTGTTCATCGACAACATCTTCCGCTTCACCCAGGCGGGCTCCGAGGTGTCGGCGCTGCTGGGCCGCATGCCGTCGGCGGTGGGCTACCAGCCCAACCTCGCGACGGAGATGGCCGCCCTCCAGGAGCGGATCACCTCCACCAAGAAGGGCTCGATCACCTCGCTCCAGGCCGTGTACGTTCCCGCCGACGACTACACCGACCCGGCGCCGGCCACCACCTTCGCCCACCTCGACTCCACGATCCGCCTCGAGCGGTCCATCGCGGAGCTGGGCATCTACCCGGCGGTCGACCCGCTGACCTCCACGTCGCGCGTCCTCGACCCGCTGGTGGTGGGCACCGAGCACTACGACGTGGCGCAGGAGACCAAGCGCGTCCTGCAGCGCTTCCGCGACCTCCAGGACATCATCGCGATCCTGGGCATCGACGAGCTCTCCGAGGAGGACAAGGCCACGGTCGCCCGGGCCCGCCGCCTCCAGCGGTTCATGAGCCAGCCGTTCACGGTCGCCGAGGTGTTCACGGGCCGGCCCGGCAAGTACGTGGCGATCCGCGACACCGTGGCGTCGTTCAAGGAGATCCTCGAGGGCAAGGCCGACACGCTCCCCGAGCAGGCCTTCTTCCTCGCCGGCACGCTCGACGACGTCCGCGAGAACGCGGCCAAGCTGGCTGGGTGAGCGACATGGTCTCGCGCCCGCTCTCGGCGGCCGGCTGCGCTCGCTTCACGTGCCCTTCGGGCCCAAGGCGCTCGCTTCTCCGGCCGCCTGCGCGGGCGCGGCCCCTCTTCTCCTCCAACCTTTCCACGCCCTCGATGCCCGGCCGTCGTCAGGACGCCGGTCTCGGTGCGCGAGGAGGGGGGACGATCTGGGTGAGCAGCCAACTCGCCGGAGCCCGCCGGGCCGCAGGCCTGCCGACCGTCGAGCCCCTCGGGCCCGCAGGGCACGCAAGGGCGAGTAAGGCGGCAGGCCGAGAGGCCTGGCGTTTCGAGGGACGACTCTGATGACCCTCCACCTGGAGATCGTGACGCCGGAGCGGCTGGCGTACTCGGACGACGTCGACATGGTGCTCGTGCCGGGCATCGAGGGCGAGCTGGGGATCCTGCCCCACCACACGCCGCTCGCCAGCCTGCTGGGCATGGGCGAGCTCAAGATCCGCAAGGCGGGCCAGGAGGAGGTCTTCGCCATCGTGGGCGGGTTCCTCCAGGTTCGCCCCGACAAGGTCGTGGTGATGGCCGAGACGGCCAGCCTCGCCGCGGAGATCGACCTCGAGAAGGCGCAGGAGGCCCGAAGGGAGGCCGAGCGCGCGCTCGAGTCGGGATTCCATGAGGGCGCCGACCTCTCCGCCGCGCGCGCCGAGCTGCAGCGGACCCTGCTCCACATCCGCGTCGCCGAGCGCCACCGCCGCGAGGGCCCGCGCTCGCGCGCCTGACCATGGCAGACGCCCGGCCGTTCCACTGGGAGTACCACCCCGAGCCGCCCACCCCCGAGGCGTTCCGGATCGAGGGCGGTCGGCCGCTGCGCGGCACGGTCCAGGTCAGCGGGGCGAAGAACGCCGCGCTCAAGCTGCTGGCCGCCGCCGTCCTCACGGGCGAGCGCTGCCGGTTCGAGAACATGCCCGAGATCGAGGACGTCCGCGTCATGGTGGAGGTCCTGGCGGATCTGGGCGTGGTCGTCGACCACCCGGCGCCGGGCGTCTACGAGGTGGCGGCGGGCGACGTGGACTGGCTGTTCGTCCCGCTCGAGGCCGCCGCCAAGATGCGCGCCTCGTTCATCCTGCTCGGGCCGCTCCTGTCGCGCTTCGGCCACGTGATCATCAGCAACCCCGGCGGCGACCGGATCGGCCGCCGGCCCGTGAACCTGCACGTGGACGCGATGCGGGCTCTCGGCGCCGACATCGCCTACCGCAACGGGTACTACTTCGCGCAGGCGCCCGGGCGCCTCCGCGGCGGCGAGGTGGCGTTCCCGTTCGTGACCGTCATGGGCACCGAGAACGCCATGCTCGCGGCGTGCCTCGCCGAGGGGACCACCACCATCCGCCCCGCCGCCGAGGAGCCCGAGGTGGACGACCTGATCGCCTTCCTCGTGAAGATGGGCGCCGAGGTCGAGCGCACCCAGCCCGACACCATCGTCGTGCATGGCAAGCGCCGCCTGCGGGGCGCCGCGCACACCGTGGTCCCGGACCGGATCGAGACCGGCACGTTCCTCGTCGCGGCCGCCGTGACCGGCGGGCACCTAGTGCTCGAGAACGCCGCCTGCCCGCACATCGGCGCGCTGGTCGAGGTGTTCGCCGAGGCCGGGGTGCCGGTCGCGTGCGGCGACCGCACGATCGAGGTGGACGCGTCCGGGCTGCGCCTCGGCGACCTGCGCGCGGTGGACATCGAGACCGCCCCCTACCCCCGGCTGGCCACCGACCTCCAGCCCAACCTGTGCGTGATGCTCACCCAGGCCACGGGCACCTCGCACGTCCACGAGGCGATCTTCGAGGACCGGCTCGAGTGGATGAGCGAGCTCCGCAAGCTGGGCGCCAGGGTGGACATCCTCGACGCCCACCACGCCGCCATCCACGGGCCGGCCCGCCTCCACGGCGCCGAGGCGTCCATCGGCGACCTGCGCGCCGGCGCCTCGCTGATCCTCGCCGCGCTCGCGGCCGAGGGCACGTCCCTGATCCACGGCGCGCACCACGTGCACCGCGGGTATGAGAACATCGACCGCAAGTTCCAGCAGCTGGGGGCGAGCATCACGCGATCGGCCGACACGGCCTGACCCGCGGCCCGGCTGCCGCCCACCGACCACCCCCCGCGGCCCGGTCGGGCCGCGCCCCCGCACGGAGTAGCATTCCCCGCGTCATGAAGATCGGCATCGACCTCGGCACCGCGAACGTCATCGTCTACGTCAAGGGCAGGGGCATCGTCATCACCGAGCCCTCCGTCGTGGCGGTCGGCGAGGACAACCGGATCGTCGCCGTGGGCGAGGAGGCCCGCGAGATGATCGGCCGCACCCCCGGCAACATCCAGGCCATCCGCCCGATGAAGGACGGCGTCATCGCCGACTACGTCATCACCGAGGCGATGCTGCGCTTCTTCATCGGCAAGGCCAAGCGCGGGCGCATCGGGCTCACGTCGCGGCCCGAGGTGATGATCAGCGTCCCGGCCGGGGTCACCTCGGTGGAGAAGCGCGCGGTCCGCGACGCGGCCCTCAAGGCGGGCGCCAAGGAGGCGTACCTCATCGAGGAGCCGCTGGCGGCGGCGATCGGCGCCAACGTGCCCATCAGCGGCCCGTCCGGGAACATGATCATCGACATCGGCGGCGGCACCTCCGAGATCGCGGTCATCTCGCTCGGCGGCATCGTGGTGTCGAACAGCCTGCGCGTGGGCGGCAACAAGTTCGACGAGGCGATCGCCTCCTACATCCGCAAGAAGTACAACCTGATGATCGGCGAGCGGACCGCCGAGGAGGTCAAGATCCAGATCGGCACGGCCCTGCCGCTCGAGCGCGAGCTCACGATGGAGGTCCGGGGCCGCGACCTGATCGCCGGCCTGCCGCGCACCATCCCCATCACCTCGTCCGAGGTGATGGAGGCCATCGAGATCCCGCTCCAGATGCTCGTTGCGGCCGTGCGGAGCGTCCTCGAGCAGACGCCGCCCGAGCTGTCCTCCGACATCATCGACAAGGGGATGGTGATGTCCGGCGGCGGCTCGCTGCTGCGCAACGTGGACAAGCTCCTCACGCAGGTCACCGGGGTGCCGTGCCACGTCGCCGAGAACTCGCTCAACTGCGTGGCGCTGGGCACCGCCCTCGCGCTCGAGCACTTCGACTTCTTCAAGAAGTCGCTCGTCAGCCAGATCTAGGTGGCCGGTCCCGTCGGGCCCTCTCCCCGCGCCCGCCACGCAGGACGCCACCAGTGAGGGCGTTGATCGACCTCCACTGCCACACGGCGGCCTCGTTCGACTGCCTGGCCTCGCCCGAGTCGGTGGTCCGCGCGGCCGCGAGACGGGGCCTGACGCACCTCGCGATCACCGACCACGACACGGTCGCCGGCGCGCTCCGCGCCCGCTCGTCCGCGCCTGACGGGCTGACCGTCATCGTGGGCGAGGAGGTCAAGACCGCGGACGGCGACCTGATCGCGCTGTTCCTCTCCGACGCGGTGCCGCCCGGGCTGTCGGCCCGCGAGACCATCGATGCGGTGCGCGCCCAGGGCGGCCTGGTGGGCATCCCGCACCCGTTCGACCGATTCCGGGGCTCGATGCTCAAGGACCCCCGCCTCGAGGCCATCGGCGGCCTGGTGGACTGGGTGGAGGCCTACAACGCGCGGGTGGTCGGCGGCGACGGCAACGCGCGGGCGGCGGACTTCGCGCGCGAGCTGGGCCTGCCGGGCGTGGCCGCGTCGGACGCGCACAGCGTGCTCGAGGTGGGCGTCGCCTACAACGCGGTGGACGGCGACCCCAGTACACCCGAGGGGTTGCTGGCCGCCCTGCGGACGGTTGAACTCATCCCCGGCCACGCGTCCTACCTCGTGCGGACGCTGACCCCCATCTCGAAGCTGGTCAACCGCGCGCGCGGGAACACGCGCGTGGTCCGGTCGACCGCCAAGGAGCGGGACGACAGCTGATGGAGCCCCCTGTGACAGACCCCGGTCCCGCCGCCAGCGAGCCCTCCCCCGGCCCCGAGCTGCAGGTGCCCCCGGAGGACGCCGTCTCGCTCGGCCGGCGCCTCCGGCAGCCCCGGACCATCCTCTCGATCGTCGTCCCGATCGTGCTGGTGATCCTGGTGTTCCGCCTCGCCTTCAACGTGGACGTGGCGGCGCTGGTCCAGGGCATCAGGCAGGCCAACCCGGTCTGGCTGGTGGTGGCGTTCGTGGTCTTCTACGCCGGCTTCCCGCTGCGCGGCTACCGCTGGGCGCGCATCCTGGCAGCCACGCGGTTCCGCCTGCACGCGGCGGACGGCACCGAGATCCTGTTCCTCTCGTGGCTCGTAAACTGCCTCGTGCCGGCCAAGCTGGGCGACGTGTACCGGGCCTACCTGCTCAAGCTCAACGCCCCGGTGTCGTCGCTGTCGCGGACGTTCGGCACGGTGTTCATCGAGCGCCTGCTCGACATCTTCGCGATCGCGGTCCTGGGCTTGGCGGCGGGCTTCTGGAGCTTCCGCACCGGCTTCCCGCCGGAGATCCAGTTCGTGGTGGCGCTGGGCATCGGGACCCTGGTCGCGATGGTCGCCCTGCTCCTCACGCTGCGCAACTTCGGCCGCGGCATCCTGGTCCGCCTCCACGTTCCGCACCGCTTCGTGGAGTTGTACGACAAGTTCGAGGAGGGCGTGTTCGGCGCCATCGGCGCCCGCCACCTGCCGCCGCTGCTCGTCCTGACCGCGCTCATCTGGGCCACCGAGGGCTTCCGGCTGTACTTCGTCGTGCGCGCCCTGGGCTTCCCCAACGTCGAGCTCGGGCTGTCAGGCGCGTTCTTCGTGGCGCTGATCGGCTCGCTGCTCACCGCGGTGCCGCTCAGTCCTGCCGGCCTGGGCACGGTGGAGCTCGGCGTGAGCGCCGTCCTCGTCTACGCCTACGGCATCCCGCAGACGGAGGCCGCGACCATCGTGATCGTGGACCGCGTGATCAGCGTGTTCTCGGTCATCGTCCTGGGCAGCCTCCTGTACGCGGTCTCGGGCAAGCGCCGCGGGGTGGGCCTCGCGCCCGGCTCGGGCCCGGTCGGGGACGCGCCGGCGCTGGCCGCCTAGGCGGTCCCGGGCCCGTCCCGCGGCCGAAAGGGTCATCCTCGGACCGCACCCCACCGACGCGCACCGCACAAGCGTGTCGGCATTCGGTCAACGACGCCGAGTACCAACGGGTGATTGGGCGGATGCACCACGCCCCCGACACTTCCCGTGAAGCCGCGGACCGGCCGCGGAAGCCCAAGCAAGGCAGTCGATGACCACCGAGAACGGCCGCGCATTCAACGAATGGCTGCGAGCGCAGCTCAAGGCCAAGAAGATGTCGCAGCGCCAGCTCGCCCAGCAGTCGGGGGTCGATCACTCGACCATCTCGCGGCTCATCCGCGGGGATCGGATGCCCTCCCTGGGGACGGCGACCAAGCTGGCACGCGGCCTGCGCGAGATCCGCGAGGATACCGACACCCCGGCGGCCCTCGGCGTGGTGTCGGTGGGGCCTCAGAACCCGACCGCTCGCGTCGAGTACGCCCTGCGGGCCGACGAGGCCCTCTCCGAGCCGCAGGTCCGGCAGATCATGGAGTACTACCTCGCCGTCCGCCTGCGCCGGTTCAACCGGCCGTACGCGCCCAGCGCCCCTGCCGAGGCAGGCCTCGGCACCTCCGGCGGCACCGTGTCGGCGAACGGCTACAGCCGCGTGCCGATGTACGGCGGGACGGCCGCCCAGACCGTCGTCCGGCCGGCCCCGGCGCCGCGGTACGGCGCGCCGCGGCCGCTCCAGGCCCGTCCTCCGCTCCGGAACCCGGGCCGACCCTGACCAAGGCGTATCACGACCCGACGGGCACGTCCGGGTCTCGGGGACAGCGAACGCCGGTCTTGCAGGGGCCGGCGTTCGCGATTCCCCCGCCCGGCACGCCCCCGCCCGGCACGCCCCCGCCCGCCGCCCCCGCCCGCCGCCCCTACCGGGCGACGGCCAGCCGCGACGGCGCGTAGACGGAGATGACGCGGCGGCTGCCGGCGCGGAAGCGCTCCACCAGCTGCATCGTGGCCGGCGGGAAGGCGTCGTCCAGCCAGCGGTCCTCGGCCGGGCCGCCGCACCCGAAGCCGGTGGCGCCGTCGAACAGCGGATCGCACACGATCGTCACCACGCCAGCCTCGAGGCCTCCCACGCTCACCGGCTCGGCGATCTTGGGCTCGAGCGGGAAGCCCCGCCGCTCGAGCGGGAACCGCATCGCGTCGTCGGGCTTGAAGGTGGGCAGGCTCGCCAGCAGCCGCGGCTCGCCGGTCGGCCAGCCCGCGTCCACGACCTCGATCACGTGGGCCGCCGCGGCATCGGCGAGCCGCCAGCCGCCGTCCGGCGAGACCGCCGGGGGCCATGCGGACACCGCGACTGCGGCGAGGCCCGCGACCAGCGCCGCGGAGACCACGGGCCCGACGACGCGGGCCGCCCCGC
>JAKAMV010000327.1 GCA_021812735.1 Chloroflexota bacterium
GCTCGGTGGACATCCGCGTGCGCGTCGAGACGCCGCAGTTCTGGTGGATCGCGGGCGTGGTGCTGCTGCTGGCGACGTTCGTCGGCCTGTATTGGGTCTTCCGGACGTACGGGCGGCGGTAACGCGATGACCGAGGACCGGACGCCCCCGCCCGAGCCGCGGCGTGGCGTGCAACGCCATCGACCACGATCGACGGCGGGCCTGAACGCGAGACCCAGGACGCTCGACCAGGCCGGACCGATCGGCGGCCGGCCGCCCGCGGATCCGGACGAGGCGTCCAGCCTGCCCAACGAGGACGGGCACGTCGTTCGGCCCTGGGAGGTGGAGTCAGCGACGGTCACCGCCGACGAGGATCGCCCGAAGCGCCGCCGCCGCACCGTCGCGGAGCTGCTGGCCGACGTGCCCGAGGACGCGGTGATCGTGACGCGTCGGTTGACCAAGAAGTACGGCGAGTTCACCGCGGTGGACTCGCTCGATCTCACGATCCACAAGGGCGAGGTGTTCGGCCTGCTGGGGCCCAACGGCGCCGGCAAGACGACCACCGTGCTCATGCTGCTGGGGCTCACGGAGCCGACGCGCGGTGTGGTCCGCGTCCTCGGGCTCGACCCGACACGCGAGCCCCTTGCGATCAAGCGCCAGGTGGGCTACCTGCCCGACAACGTGGGCTTCTACGGCAGCCTGACCGGCCGCGAGAACCTGCGCTACACGGCGCGCCTCAACGGGATCCCGCGACGTCAGGCCGATGCCCGCATCGACGAGCTTCTCCACGAGGTCCGCCTCGAGGACGCCGCGAACAAGCGGGCCGACACCTACTCCCGAGGGATGCGCCAGCGGCTCGGCATCGCCGACGCCCTGGTCAAGAGCCCTTCGGTGCTCATCCTCGATGAGCCCACCATCGCGATCGACCCCTCGGGCGTCGAGGAGCTGCTGGGATTGCTCCGGCGGCTCGTCAACGAACTCAACCTCACGGTCCTGCTCTCATCGCACATCCTCGGCCAGGTGCAGTCCCTGTGCGACCGGGTGGGGTTCTACTCGAAGGGCAAGCTTGTGGCCGCGGGTCCGCTCGACGAGCTCGTGG
Organism: Chloroflexota bacterium; assembly: GCA_021812735.1. The sequence continues at coordinate 1,079 of JAKAMV010000327.1, forward strand.
GCGCCGATGCGGGCGTGGAACTCGAGGTGGCTGTGGTGGGTCAGCCCGCGGCGATCGACCCGGTGGCGCTGGCGATCCCGGGCGTCACGGCCGTCAGGCCCGATGAGCGACTCGAGCACATCCGGATCGTCTCGGCCAGCCACGACGTCGCAGCGCCGCTGGCGACCGCCCTCGCGGCAGCCCACCTGCCGATCACCCATTTGCGACGGCGGGGCACCGACCTGCTGGAGCTGTACCGTCGCTTCGTCCCGGAGGGTATCGATGGCCGCCGCTGACACCGCCGGCACCACCCCCACGCGCAAGAAGCGCGCTAGCGCTCGCCGCGCAGAGCGGTCTCCGTCGGGCGGCTGGCGGACGATCGCGGCCAAGGAGCTCGCCGACCACATCGCAAGTTGGCGGTTCTTCGTGCTGCTGCTCGTCATCGCCGCCCTCTCAGTCCTGCCGATGTACTTCTCGGCGAACGACATCACGTCGGTCGCGTCCCAGACGAACTCGAGCAACCCGCTGGTGTTCCTCGCCCTGTTCACGCACGGGGCCAGCTCGTTCAACGGCATCGCGATGGTCGCGCTGGTCCTGCTGCTCGTGCCGCTCGTCGGCATCGCCTTCGGTTTCGACGGGATCAACTCCGAGCGCAGCCAGGGAACGCTCTCACGGCTGCTCGCGCAGCCGGTCCACCGCGACGACGTGATCAACGGCAAGTTCGTGGCCGGCATCTCCGTGATCTTCGTGATGGTGCTCACGCTGGTGCTGCTGGTGACCGCGATCGGGATCCTGCGCCTCGGGATCGTCCCCACCGCGGAGGACCTCGCGCGCATGGCCGTGTGGCTCATCACGACCGTGCTCTACGCCTCCTTCTGGCTCGCGTTCGCGCTCCTGCTGTCGGTGGCGATCCGCAGCACCGCGACTGCCGCGCTGATTGGCTTCGGGGTGTGGCTCGCGGTCTCGGTGGTCGGAACCTTCCTGATCAAGGTGGCGGCGGCGTTCTTCTTCCCGATCGACAGCTCCGCGGCCCAGTCGGCGCAGTACTCGGCCTTCTCAGCGCAGCAGCTGTTCCTCCGGCTCTCGCCGGCACAGCTCTACCAGGACGTCATGCAGGCGGTGCTCGACCCGCGCACGAACGCCCTCATCATCACCAACGCCGGGCAGGACACCAGCAGCCGGCAGCAGATCCCCTCGCTGCTCACGCTCGACCAGAGCATCCTGCTGGTGTGGCCGCAGCTCGTGGCGCTCGTGGCGCTCACGGTGCTGCTGTTCGCCCTCGCCTATGTGCTCTTCCTCCGCCAAGAGGTTCGCGCGTAGCGCTCTGGCTGCTCGGGCCCCGAGACGTCTCGGGGCCGTCCACCCTTGGAGTATCTCGATGCCGCCGACCCGCCCGGCGGCGTTGTGCTACCACGCTGCCACGGTGACATGTCATCGTGGTGTCACGGCCGAATGCGACGGTAAGAGCCTGCCGGCGATCCGAAAGCACGGTCTGAGCGAACAATCCGGCAGACCACCATCATGAGCGTCCCGTGACCGATCACTCCACCACCCGGGTTCGGCCCAGCTCCGCCACGCCGGCACAACCATCCAGCGCTGCCTCCGCCGGTCGGATCCTCGCCGCCCTGAGCGGCGTCCTCGCTGCTGCTGCGGCCCTGGCCACGGGGGAGCTCCTCGCCGGCCTCCTCAACGGGATCCCCTCCCCGATCGCCTCCGTGGGAAGCGCCGCCATCGACTTCGCGCCGCCAGGCAGCAAGGACGTCGTCGTGTCGCTCTTCGGCACGAACGACAAGGCTGCGATCCTGGTCCTCGTCACCGTGGCGGTGCTGGCGCTGGGCGCCGTCGTCGGCATGCTTGCGCGTCGCCGGCTCGCGTTCGGGGCGTGGTCCGTGGTCGCGCTCGTCGCCGTCGGCGGCCTCGCCTCGCTTCGCGACCCGACCGCCGTCGGGCCGCTTGTCGTGGTCGTAGCGGCGCTCCAGGCGGGCGTCGGCCTCCAGATGCTCGCGATCCTGCTCCGCGCCGCAGGTGTCTCGGGCCGCCCCGGACGCCAGGTCGAGCTCCCGACGGCCGCCTCGGCCCAGCGCGCCCGGCGCGGGTTCCTGCTCCAGGCGGGTGCCGTCGGCGTCCTTGCGCTCCTCGGCGGCGCCATCGGGAGGGCCATGCTCAACGGACGCGCCGCCGCCACGGCTGACAGCGCCTTCGGCAGCGGGCCCGGAGGCACGGGTGGCGCGGCCCCTCGCGTGACCATCCCCCAGGCCGTCGACCCCGCGCCCACCCCCGGCCCCGACGCCTCGCTCAGCGTCCCCGGCATCACGCCGGTCGTCGTGCCCAACGACCAGTTCTACCGGATCGACACGGCCCTGATCACGCCATCGGTGGACATCGCCAGCTGGAGCCTGCGCGTCTTCGGCATGGTGGACAAGGAGGTACGTCTGAACTTCCAGGAGCTCGTCCAGCTCCCGCTCGTCGAGCGCTACGTCACCATCGCGTGCGTGTCCAACGAGGTCGGGGGCAACCTGGTGGGCAACGCCAAGTGGACCGGCCCGAAGCTCACGGACGTCCTGGCGATGGCCGGCGTCCAGAGCGGCGCCACGCAGATCGTCCCCCGCAGCGTCGACGGCTGGACAGCCGGCTTCCCGACCTCTTGGCTCCACGACCCTGCCCACCCCCGCGACGCCATCATCGCGGTCAAGATGAACGACGCGCCGCTGCCGGCCGACCACGGATTCCCGGCCCGCCTCATCGTCCCGGGCCTGTACGGCTATGTGTCCGCCACCAAGTGGCTCACGGAGATCGAGCTCACCACGCTCGAGGCCATCGACGCCTACTGGGTCCCCCGCGGATGGGCGAAGGAGGCGCCGATCCTGACGCAGTCGCGGATTGACGTGCCGAGCAGCCAGAGCGTGCCGGCGGGGCCCGTCGCAGTGGCCGGCGTGGCATGGGCGCCCGACCGCGGGATCTCGAAGGTCGAGGTCCGCGTGGACAGCGGCGCCTGGCAGGCGGCAACGCTCGCCACGGAGCTGTCGGCGGCGACCTGGGTCCAGTGGAAGTGGGTCTGGCAGGCAACCGGCGGCCAGCACATCCTCGAGGTCCGCGCGACCGACGGGACGGGCGAGGTCCAGACCGACCGGGTCACCCCGCCGAACCCCGATGGCGCCCGCGGCCACCATCAGATCGCCGTGCAGGTCGTGTGAGGCGGAGTTCGGGTAACCTCGAGGCCTGATGCCTCGACGACGCCATCTGTTCGACATGCCCGAACGGTTCGTGGCCGGGACCGTGGGCGAGCCCGGCAACCGTGCGTTCTTCCTCCAGGCGAGGGACGGGACCCGGGTGACCTCGGTCGCGCTCGAGAAGGTGCAGGTCGCCGCGCTCGCCCAGCGCCTGCTGGAGCTGCTTGAGGAGCTTGAGCGGCGGGGCATCGAGGACGCAGCGGAGATCGAGGGCGAGGTCGGCGACACCGCCGCGCTCGACGAGCCGATCAACGAGGCCTTCCGCGTCGGGACGCTGTCCCTGGGCTGGGACACGGTGGACGAGCTGCTGATCCTCGAGGCGCGCGAGCTCACGGGCGACGAGGAGGAGGAGGACGAGGAGGAGGACGACGAGGAGGAGGACGGGCCCGACCTCCTGCAGGTGCGCTTCTCGGCCGCCGACGCCCGCAGGTTCGTCGCCCGCGCGGTCCGTGTGCTCGCGGCCGGCCGGCCGCCATGCCCGCTGTGCGGCCAGCCGCTGGACCCCCAGGGCCACCTCTGCCCGCGCCGGAACGGCCACCTCCTGAACTGACGGAGCGGCAAGGTGCCGGACGAGGCCGATCAGTTCGCGTTCGCGGCGGAACTCGCCGACGAGCTCGAGGACGAGGAGGAAGCCGACGTCGAGGCGGAGGCCGAGGCCACCGTCGAGTCGCTCGGGCTGCCGATGCCCGTCCTGGCGGTGGACGAGGCGCTCGCGCTGCTGGCGGGCGGGGATCTCGAGCTCATCGGCCGGCTCTGGGTCTCGTCCAACAACGCGCTGCTCGGCATCGTCCGCGGCGACGGCATCGAGGCAGCCGTGATCCACAAGCCGGTGATCGGAGAGCGGCCGCTGTCCGACTTCCCAGACGGCACGCTGGCGCGGCGCGAGGTCGCCTCGTTCGTCACCTCGCAGGCCACCGGCTGGGGCATCGTCCCGCCCACCGTCCTGCGGGACGGCCCACTGGGCAGCGGCATGCTCCAGCTGTGGATCCGGACCGACCCGGAGGTGGACCCGGTTGACCTGGTAAACGCCGCGGACCCACGCCTGCGCCGGATCGCCGTCTTCGACGCCGCGGTCAACAACACCGACCGCAAGGCGGGGCACCTGCTGCCCGTGCCGGGGGGCCACGTCTACGGCGTTGACCACGGGGTCACCTTCTCGCCCGTGCCGAAGCTGCGGACCGTGCTCTGGGGGTGGCGAGGCCAACCCTTTGCCGAGGAGGAGGTGGCCGTCCTCCGCCTCCTCCGGGCCGGCCTCGACGGCGCGCTGGGCGATGCCCTGCACGAGCTGCTCGACCCGATCGAGGTGCGGGCCACCGAGCGTCGCGTGGCCGGCCTGCTCGCCTCCGGGTGCTTCCCCCAGCCCGATCCCCGACGCCCCGCCCTGCCCTGGCCCCCGGTCTGAGCCTCGCTGGCCCATCCCGGCCTCACCCGCCTTCCGCGGCGCAGCCATCCGCCATGGCACCTCGCCGCCAGAGGTGGGGGGTCGAGATGCTTTCGATCTCGCGGAAGCATCGACCCGCGCTGCCCCTGAGCCGCGCACGCAGGGGCTGTGGCCGAAAGGACTCCCCGCTCCGTCTTGCGCTCCCGCCTGGGCCCTCGGCAATCATCAGCACGTTTGCCGCTCAACGGCAGGGCAGCACGATGGTTCTGCGAAATGCGAAGCATCTCGCAGGTGCCTGCTGGCGGATGGCCTACCGGCTGACTCGTGCGTGGCGAGGCGCGATACCGGCGTGGGCTGTGGCGCGCGCGGTGAATCCCACCGGCCGATTCGGGGTCGGCGGTGGGGCGGCGGGCACGCTCCGAAGCAGGAGGCGGGCGGCGCCGACGGCATTCGCGGGGCGCTCTCGAGTGGCACGATGGGCACATGCGGAGCTGGAATGGCTGGGGCGAGGAGGGTGATGCCACGGCGCTCGGCGGGGGCGGGCGCCGCATGCTGGAGTCGCGACTCGGCCCGGGGACGCCTCCCCGCGAGGCGACCCTCGAAGAAGTGGTCGCGAGCGTCCCGGCCCCCCGCCTCGACCCTCTCGCCGACCTCCACCTCACGACCGATGCCGAGACGCGCGTCCGCCGAGCACGGGGCCAGAGCCTGCCTGACCTCGCGGCCCTCCGATACGGCCGCCTCGAAGCCGTCCCCGACGCAGTGGCGCGGCCGGCCGAGGCATCGGAGGTCCGATCGCTCATCGATCACGCCGCAACCGTTGGCGCGCGTCTCATCCCGTACGGCGGCGGAACGAGCGTCGTCGGGGGCGTGACCGCCCGCCCGAACAAGGATCCGCTGATCACCGTGGACCTCGGCGCCCTCGTCGGGGTGCGTGAGGTGGACGAGCGGAGTGGACTCGTGAGCGTGCTCGCCGGGACGACCGGCCCGGCGCTGGCCACGCTGCTCGCGGGGCACGGCCTCACGGTCGCCCACGAGCCGCAGAGCTGGGAGCTGGCGACGGTCGGCGGGTGGGTTGCGGCGCGCGGTTCGGGCCTCAAGAGCCTGGGCGCCGGGCGCATCGAGCAGCTGTTCGCAGGCGGCACGCTCGAGGCGCCTGCCGGGACCCTCGTGATGCCGCCCCACCCGGCTTCGGCCGCCGGCCCGGACCTCCGCCAGCTCGTGCTCGGCTCGGAGGGGCGACTGGGCATCCTTACGGAAGCGGTTCTCCGCGCCAGCCCGCACCCCGAAGTCGAGGGCATCGCGGCCTGGGCGCTCCCGGCCTGGCCTGAGGCGGTTGACGCTGTCCGCCAGCTCGTCCAGGCGCGCCCCGGCCTGTCGCTCCTGCGGCTCTCGACGCCGGCCGAGACCCGCACGCTGCTCGCCTTCGCGGACAAGCCCGCCCAGACCCGGGTGCTGGGCGCGTACGTGCGGGCGCGACGCCTCCCGTCCGACTGGGTGCTCGTGCTCACAGGGGTTGCCGGCCGAAGGCGCACGGCGAAGGCGGCGAGCGGCGAGGCCAAGGCCATCCTCAGCGGGCACGGTGGCGTTCGCCTTCCCGCCCTCGCCGGCGCCTGGTCGCGGACCCGCTTCCGCTCGCCGTATCTGCGCAACGCGCTGTGGTCGGCCGGCTACGCCTCGGACACCCTCGAGACCGCGACCGACTGGGCGCACGTGCCCGGTCTCCTCGCCAGCCTCGAGGCGGCCATCGGCAGCGCGCTCGCACCCTGGGGCGAGAGGATCCACGTGTTCACGCACCTCTCGCACCTGTACCCGTCGGGCTCGAGCCTCTACGTCACGTGCATCTTCCGGCTGGCACCAGACCCCGACGAGACGAGGGCCCGCTGGCGGACGCTCAAGACGGCCGCGAGCCAGACGATCCGCGCCGGCGGCGGGACGATCAGCCATCACCATGGCGTCGGCGTGGACCACGCGCCGTACCTGGCCGACGAGAAGGGACCGCTGGGGATGGACGCGCTCCGGGCCGTGGTCCGAACCTTCGACCCGGACGGGATGATGAACCCCGGCGTGCTCCTGACGGACGACGCGACATGACCTCTGGCGACCGGGTCCTCGCGCTCGACGTCGGCACGCAGAGCATCCGGGCCATGGTGTTCGACCCCGCCGGCAACCTCCTCGCCCGGACGAAGGTGCCCATCGAGGCGTACGTCGTGGGGCCGCCGGGCTGCTGCGAGCAGGACGCGGACCTCTACTGGCGGGCGCTGGGTGAGGCGACGCGCGCCCTCTGGCAGCAGCCCGGCATCGACAGGAGCGCCATCGCCGGGGTGGCCCTGACGACCCAGCGGGGCACGGTCGTCCCCACGGACGAGTCGGGCGAGCCCCTGCGCCGCGCCATGGTCTGGCTCGACCGCTGCCGCGCCGAGGGCCTGCCGCGGATCGGCGGGATGTGGGGCCTCAAGTTCAAGGCGGCCCGAGTCACCGAGACGGTCGCCACGTTCCAGGCCGAGGCAGAGGCGAACGTCCTCGCGCGCCGGGAGCCGGAGCTCTGGGGGCGCGTCCGCCACTACCTGCTGCTGTCAGGGTTCCTCGTCCATCGGCTGACCGGTCGCTTCGCCGACAGCGTCGCCGCCCAGGTGGGCTACCTCCCGTTCGACTACCAGGGCCTGCGCTGGGCGGACGACGGCGACTGGAAGTGGCAGGCGGTCCCCGTCAAGCGCGGGTGGCTGCCCGAGCTGGTCCCGCCCGGATCGGTCCTCGGCCAGATCACGCCCGCCGCCGCCGAGGTGACGGGCATCCCGGAGGGCCTGCCGCTGGTCGCGACCGCGGGCGACAAGGCGTGCGAGGTGCTGGGCTCGGGCGCGCTGGAGCCGCACATCGGCGCGATCTCGCTCGGCACCACCGCGACGTTCAACACGACCCACCGGCGCTACATCGAGGTCATCCCCATGGTGCCGCCGTACCCGGCGGCCGTCCCGGGTGCGTTCAGCCTTGAGATACAGGTCTACCGCGGGTTCTGGATGATCGAGTGGTTCAAGCGCGAGTTCGGCGCGGCCGAGGTGGCGAGGGCCCGCGAGCTGGGGGTGGACGCCGAGACGCTGTTCGACGAGCTCGTCGGCGCCACGCCGCCCGGGTCCATGGGCCTCGTCCTCCAGCCCTACTGGTCGCCCGGCGTGCGGATCCCGGGTCCCGAGGCGAAGGGCGCCGTCATCGGCTGGGGCGACGTGCACACCCGCGCGCACCTATACCGCGCGATCCTCGAGGGACTCGCGTACGCCCTGCGGGAAGGCATGGAGCGAACCGGGCGTCGGACCAAGGTCCCCGTCAGCGAGATTCGGGTGTCGGGCGGCGGCAGCCAGAGCCCGGCAGCCGTCCAGCTCGTGGCCGACGTGTTCGGGCTGCCCGCGAAGCGGCCGCACACCCACGAGACGAGCGGCCTGGGCGCCGCGATCGACGCTGCGGTGGGTCTCAGGATCCACCCCTCGTTCGAGGCCGCCGTGGCCGCCATGACCCGCACGGCCGAGACCCGCGACCCGGATCCCGCGGCGCATGCCGTTTACGAGGAGCTCTACCGCGCCGTCTACCAGCGGCTGTACGGGCAGCTCCGGCCGCTGTACCGCGAGATCCGGCGGATCACGGGGTACCCGCCAGAGGTGTAGCGGCCGGGGCAACGATCAGGTCGGGCCGCG
>JAKAMV010000328.1 GCA_021812735.1 Chloroflexota bacterium
CCCGCCGCGACGACACGGACGTCGGGCGCCTGCTCGCGCGCCATCTGCAGCGCCATCTCGACGATCCCCTCCGCCACGCGCGCCGAGTGTGACGCCACGACCACCCCGACGAGCGGCCGGCGCTCCCCGCTCGCCCCGCCACTTGCCGCCCCGCCTGCGATGCTGCTCACGGGTGCGTCACCAAGATGGCCAGGAGTGTCAGGCCGTAGAGGACCGTCACGACCCAGACGCCCAGGAGGACGCGCGTCACGATCCGTTCGGCGCGCACGCTCAGCCCGAAGTCGAAGATGACGGCTCGCAGCCCGAGCAGCCCGTGCCAGCTGACCACGACCAAGAAGAGCGTCTCGAGCGGCAAGATGACGGGGTTCGTGATGTAGGCGATCACCTCCTGGTAATCGCGCAGCCCACCCTTGACCACGAAGTGGTTGGCGATCATGTGGAGCGACACGAGGACCAACACCAGCGCCCCGGTGACGGCCTGCCACCCCCAGCCCACGCCGGGCAGCGTGTCCCGCTCCTCGGGCGCCCACCGCACGGGCCGTTCCCCGGGCGCCGACAGAGCCCCAGATTCGTCCGCTCGTCCGGCCATCACTTCGCCCCCACGTCACTCAGGAACCGCAACGCGCCGATCAGCAGCACGATCACGCCGACCGTGCCGAACGCCAAGAGGAGCGCCTTCTGGCGGCTGACGACCAACCCGAACTCCACGAGGGTCAGGCGGATGCCGTTCAGCCCATGGATCAGCAACCCTGCAAGGAGCACGACATCTAGGACCAGGAAGATCGGGTTCAGGAACCAGTTCAGCAAGGCGTTCCATGAGCTCGGGCCAGCCGCGAGCTGCGAGAGCACGATCAGGTGCAGGTACAGGTAGAAGAGGACGCCCAGCCCGGTGACGCGGTTGAGGATGAAGGCCCAGCCACCCAGGCGGCGCCCACGGACGTCGAGCCAGCCGAGGAAGCCACGGCGGCGGCCACGAGGAGGGGCCTGCCGCTCGGGGGTGACGGCGCGCTCGCTCATTGGAGCACCCTCATCGCCCGACCTCCACCCGCGGCGCGAAGAGGCGCCGCAGCCGACCTCCGATCAGCGCGCGGCGCAGCTGCATGATGTGCCCGGCCGGATCCACGTTCGAGGGGCACGCTTCTGTGCATTCGAACGCGGCATGGCAGCGCCACACGCCATGCGGGTCGTCTGCCAGGCTGAGCACGAACGGCAGATCGCGGCCACGCGGCTCCTCACGCACCCGGTCGGCCGCGGCGAGCGCCGCCGGACCCAGGTAGTCGGGATCGGTGCCCGCGATGGGGCAGACCGAGACGCAGATGCCGCACTCGATGCAGTCCTCGTATCGCAGGGCCCGCTCCACGCCCGGCGCACGCTGTGCCCCGGGCACGAGCTCGCTCTCGCGGACCAGTGGACGGTCGATCGCGTTGTACCGCGCGAAGAAGGGCGCCATCTCCACGACCAGGTCGCTGACGAGCGGCGCGTTCTCCAACGGTTCGACCACCACCTCGGCGGTGCCGAGCTCGCGGACATTCGTCACGCACGCCAGCACCTCCCGGCCGTTCACCTTCATCGCGCAGGTCCCGCACGACGCGTGGAAGCACGAGTGGCGGAGCGTGAGGCTGGGGTCCTGGGTGCGCCGGATGGCCGTCAACGCGTCGAGCACCGTGGTGCGCGGCTCGGTCTCGACCTGGAACGTGTCTTGGTGGGGTGCCGCGTCGCCCTGCTTGTAGCGGTGGACGCGGAACGTGACGGTCTCGCCCATCGGCTACGCGGTGTAGTAGGCCGTGTGTGGCAGCAGCACGGTGTCGCGCGTCCGGCAGGGCGCATCGACCCCCAGCTTGCGGCAGACGACGTCCGCCGTCGTCTCCGCCATCGCCCGCGCCGTCGTCCCCTTGCCGCCGGAAATGGTGACGAAGCCCTCCACGCCGTCGCGCTCCATGTGGTCGAAGCACTTGAACGTGCGGCTCAGCTCCCGTCCGGTCGCCGCGCCGCGCGATCCGATCAGCGGGCGGGCCGCCGACCACGCCTGGCGGAACGGCGCCGAGCGGACCGCCGGGATCAGCTTGGCCCCTTCTTCGTACATCTTCTGCACGTGGTCCTCCGGGACGCCCAGGTCGTCCGGGTCGTCGACGATCCACGAGCTCGTGCCGACGATCGAGAGCGCGCGTTGCGGCACGACGATGTCACCGTCGCCGGATTTGTGCATGCGGTTGATGACCATGTTGCAGAAGCGGCCACGCAGCGCGAGCAAGACGCCCGGCGAGGGCTGGATCGGGACGTCCACCCCGGCCATCGCGGCCACCTTCTCGGCCCACGGCCCGCTGGCGTTCACGACGATATCCGCACTGATCTCGAAATCGCGTTCCGTGCGATGGTCCCGCCCCCGCACGCCGGTCACGCACTTGTCATGCACGATCAGGCTCGTCACCTCGCAGAACGGCTGGATCAGCGCGCCGTGTGCCTTGGCGGTGGCGAACCAGCGCAACGGCAGGCGCATCGCATCGAACGTCGCGTCCGGGACCTGGATGGCGCCCTTCAGCGCGGCGTTCAGGTTCGGTTCGAGGCGCAGCGCCTCGGCCGCCGACAGCCAGCGGGCGGGGATCCCGGTCTCGCCGCAGGCCGCGAAGAGTTTCTCGCCGTAGGCCATGTCCTCGTCGTCGAGACCGACGAAGAGCCCGTCGTTCTCCTCGAACGAGCCGGGCGCCACACGACGCAGCAGCTGGTTCTCCTGGATGCATTCGGCCGCGGACTCGGGGTCGTTCACAGCATAGCGGGCGCCGCTGTGGAGCAGGCCATGGTGCCGGCCCGTGGTCCCGGACGTGATCTCGCCGCGTTCGACGAGCGTGACCCGGAGCCCCCGGAGGGCCAGATCGAGGGCCAGCGCCCCGCCCGTGCCGCCCCCGCCGACGATGACGACGTGCGGCGCGGGCGAGCGATGGACGACGGTCATAGCTGGTCTCCAACCCGGCCCTCTCGAGAGCCCGGATCCGTTCAGTGGCTCAGTGGTTCTCGACCCAGTCGAAGGTCCGCGTCACGGCCTTCTTCCAGAACTTGTACTCCTTCTCGCGGGTGGCCGCATCGAGCTGCGGGTGCCACTCCTTGTCCTTGGCCCAGTTGGCGCGCAGATCCTCGACCGCCTTCCAGAAGCCGACCGCCAGGCCGGCTGCGTAGGCAGCGCCGAGCGCCGTCGTCTCGGCCACCTTCGGGCGGATGACCGGGACGGCAAGGACGTCGGACTGGAACTGCATCAGCAGCTCGTTGTAGACCATGCCGCCGTCGACCTTGAGGGCCGTCAGCGCGACGCCGGAGTCGGCGTTCATCGCGTCGAGCACCTCACGGGTCTGCCAAGCCGTCGCCTCGAGGACGGCACGCGCGATGTGACCCTTGTTCACGTAGCGGGTGAGGCCGGCGATGACGCCGCGGGCGTCGTTCTTCCAGTACGGCGCGAACAGCCCGGAGAACGCCGGGACGAAGTAGACGCCGCCGTTGTCGTCGACGGTGCGGGCCAGATCCTCGATCTCCGGTGAGGTCTTGATCATGCCCAGGTTGTCGCGCAGCCACTGCACGAGCGCACCAGTGATCGCGATCGAGCCCTCGAGCGCGTAGACCGCGGGCTGGTCGCCGATCTTGTAGCCGAGCGTGGTGAGCAGGCCGCTCTTGGACGGCACCGGCTTGGTGCCGGTGTTGAGGAGCATGAAGCAGCCCGTGCCGTACGTGTTCTTCGCCTCGCCGGCGGAGAAGCACGTCTGGCCGAAGAGCGCCGCCTGCTGGTCGCCGAGGTCGCCGGCGACCGGGACGCCGGCGAGGTCGCCGGTGGCCTTGCCGTAGACCTCGCTGGAGGCCTTGATGGCCGGCAGCATCGCGCGCGGGATGCCCATCAGCTTCAGGATCTCGGGATCCCAGTCGAGGGTCGCGAGGTTCATCAGCATGGTGCGGCTGGCGTTCGTGACATCCGTCACGTGGACGCCGCCCGACGGGCCGCCGGTCAGGTTCCAGATGCACCAGGTGTCGATGTTGCCGAAGAGCAATTCCCCGGCCTCGGCCTTGGCACGCGCACCCTCGACGTTGTCGAGGATCCACTTGATCTTCGGACCGGAGAAGTAGGTCGCCAGCGGCAGGCCGACCTTGGGCCGGAGCCGATCCTGGCCACCGTCCTTCGCCAGCTCGTTGCAGATGTCGGCCGTCCGGGTGTCCTGCCAGACGATCGCGTTGTGGATCGGCTTGCCCGTGCGGCGATCCCAGACCACCGTGGTCTCGCGCTGGTTGGTGACGCCCACGGCGGCCAGATCGGCCGCGCTGACGCCGGCCTTGGCCAGGGCACCGCGGATGACCTCGACGCTGCGGTTCCAGATCTCGAGCGGATCGTGCTCCACCCAGCCGGGCTTCGGGTAGATCTGCTCGTGTTCTTTCTGATCGATCGCGACGACGGCGCCGGCGTGATCGAAGATCATGAAGCGGGTGCTGGTCGTGCCCTGATCGAGGGCGCCGACGTATCTCGCCATAGATGCCTCCCAGCTCGTTCAAGCGTGCCGGCCCAGGCGCCGGCTAGTTGGCCGTTCCTCCGGCCGCACCCGACCAGGCGTCGGCGGCGGCCTTCAGCAGCAGGTACGAAGAGGTCGCGCCCGGGTCCTGGTGCCCGGCGCTTCGCTCTCCGAGGTAGCTCGCCCGACCTTTGCGGGCGACGAGCGGGATGGTCGCGAGCATCCCCTGCTCGGCCGCAGCGACCGCACGGGCCAATGCGTCCTGCAGGGAGGCCCCCGATGCGGCGGCCTCCCGCAGGGCGTCCCGGGCCGGCAGCAGCGTGTCGAGCATGGTCTTGTCGCCCGGCTCCGCCTTGCCGATCCGCTGAACCCCAGCGACTCCGGCGTCGAGCGCCGCGATGAGATCGTCGAGGCCGATGGCCTCGCGGCCGGCCGTGGCGGTGCCGAGCTGCAGAAAGAACGTGCCGTAGAGCGGGCCGCTCGCCCCGCCGACCGTCGAGACCAGCGTCATCCCCACCGTCTTGAACGCCGCGCCGATGTCGCGGTTGGGCAGGCCCGGGAGTTTCCCGATCACGGCCTGGAAGCCCCGGTCCATGTTGATGCCGTGGTCGGCATCGCCGATCGCGGAGTCGAGCTCGGTGAGGTACTCCTTCTGGTCCCTGACGGATGCGGCGAACGTGTTGATCCAAGCGATCACGTCGTCATACGTGATCGGCGTCGACCCGCTCATCCGCCCGTCACACCTTCCCTTTCATGTCGCATGGTCACGTCCGACCGCGCGGTCAGACGCCCCAGCGCAGCGCCGGCGTGTGCACCGGCGCGTCCCAGAAGCGCGTCAGCTCGTCGTCGAGCCGGAGCAGCGTGATCGAAGTGCCGGCCATCTCCAGCGAGGTGATGTAGTTGCCGACGAAGCTGCGACCGATCGCGATGCCACGGCCCTTCAGGATCTGGGCGAGCTTGTTGAAGACGATGTAGAGCTCCATGAGCGGCGTGCCGCCCATGCCGTTGACGAAGGCGAGGACCGTGTCGCCGCTCCTGAACGGCAGGTCGTCGAGGATCGGCGTCGCGAGCATCTCGGTGATCTCGTCGGCTGGGGCGAGCTTCATGCGGGTGCGTCCCGGCTCGCCGTGGATGCCGATGCCGATCTCCATCTCGTCTTCGCCGAGCTCGAAGGTCGGCTTGCCGGCCACGGGCACCGTGCAGCTCGTGAGCGCCATGCCCATCGAGCGGACGTTATCCTGTACCTTCTGGCACAGCGCGGCCACGGTCTTGAGGTCCGCGCCGGCCTCGGCGGCCGCGCCGACGATCTTCTCGGCCAGCACCGTGCCGCCGACGCCGCGTCGCCCGGCGGTGTAGAGCGAGTCCTTGACCGCGACGTCATCCGCGATCACGACGGAGGCGACCTCGATCCCCTCGGCCCGGGCCATCTCGGCCGCGAGCTCGAAGTTCATGATGTCGCCGGTGTAGTTCTTGACGATGTGGAGGACGCCCGCGCCGGCGTTCACGGCCTTGGTGGCCGCGAGCATCTGGTCGGGGACGGGTGAGGTGAAGACCGCGCCCGGGCACGCCGCGTCGAGCATGCCCATCCCGACATAACCGCCGTGCATCGGCTCGTGGCCCGAGCCACCACCGGAGATCACGCCGACCTTCCCGGGACGGGGTGCATCGCGGCGCAGGACGACGTTGGGCTCGATGATCCGGATCAGGTCGCCATGGGCGGCGGCCATCCCGGCCAGCTCTTCGTCGACAGCGCGTTCGGGGTTGTTGATGAGCTTCTTCATCGGTTCTCCTGCGCTAACGCCTGCTGGTGCTCCTGCCGCCGCCCGGCAGCGGCCGAACCGGCGGCAGGACGCGTGACACGGGTGCCGGCGTCAGTCGGCGCGCCGACCGTGTTCAGTGCGCGATCGCCTTCAGGATGTAGTCAGTGAACACCCACTGGTACACCACGGCGGCGAGGGCGCCGCCGATGAGCGGGCCGACCACCGGTACCCACGAGTAGGCCCAGTCCGAATCACGCTTGCCCGGGATGGGCAGGATGAAGTGGGCGATGCGCGGACCGAGGTCGCGGGCGGGGTTGATGGCGTACCCGGTCGTACCGCCGAGCGAGAGGCCGATCACCCAGACCAACAGTGCGACGGGCAGCGCGCCCAATGACGCCAGTCCAGAGCCACTGCCGTTGTGGCCGAACGAGAAGATCACGAACAGCAGCACGAAGGTGCCGATGATCTCCGAGATCAGGTTCAGGGGGTAGTTGCGGATGTTCGGGGCGGTGCTGAAGACCGCCAGCTTGAGGTTGGCGTCCTCAGTGGCCTTGAAGTGATCCCAGTAATGGAGCGCCACCAGGCAGGCGCCGATGAACGCGCCGATCATCTGCCCGAGCCAGTAGCCGGGCACGGCGCTCCACGGAATGCCACCGTTGATCGCGACCGCGAGCGTCACCGCGGGGTTGATATGGGCACCGCTGATCGGTCCGGCGACGACGACGCCGGCGAAGACGGCCAAGGCCCATGCCGTGGTGATCACGATCCAGCCGGAGTTCTGGGCCTTGGACTTGGTGAGCAGGACTGCGGCGACCACGCCGTCGCCGAGGAGGATCAGCATCCCTGTGCCAAAGATCTCGGCGAGGAACTTCTCAGCTGTCATCCTGTATGTACTCCCTCAGAGATGGGATAGTTCCTGCGGTGCCACGACCGGGGATGTGGGCTGCGCGAATGGGGCCGCACCGCCCTCGGACGGACCCGGAAACCCCGGCCGGCATAGCATGAAGCGACTGCCCTTCCTGATACCCTCCTTTCCAGCCGCCGTGTCGCGGCGCGCCCCCCAGCGCACAGCCGAACAGAGACGGCGACGTCCGTTCCTGACGGGCGACAATCTACGGCGGGATGGGCGGCCAGAATCTCAAGACATCGTCGAAATCGCGCGCCGGCGGGAGCCCGAACCGGCGGGAGCCAGAAGCGCTCCGCGTGGCGGGTTTCGCGCGGAGCGCGGCTGCCACGCCGCAGGCTGACCGCACGGCGCTCGGCCGGCGGAGGCGCGCTGAGCCGGCGGAGACGCGTTCAGCCGGCGGAGACGCGTTCAGCCGCCGGGCACGTCTCGGCGAGCGCGCGGACGAGCAGGGCGCTCGACGCGGCGCCGGGGTCGAGGTGGCCGGCCGATCGCTCGCCCAGGTAGCTCGCGCGTCCTCGCCGTGCGACGAGCGGCCGCGTCGCCTCCAGCCCGGCCTCGGCGGCCTGTGCGGCGCGCGCCAGGGCCTCGCCCAGGTTGGTTCCGGTGCCGGCCGACGCACGCAGGGCCCCCAGCGCCGGGACGAGCGCATCGAGCATCGTCTTGTCGCCAGGCCCCGAGCGCCCGAGCGCGGCGATCGCCTCGACGGCCGCCTCGAACGCACGGACGATGACCTCCAGCGGCAGGACCTCCCCGGCCCGCGCTTCCGGCTCCGGGATGGCGGCTCCAGCCCTGGCCAGCGCCCGTCCGTAGAGCGCCCCACTCGCGCCGCCGACCGAACCGAGCATCACGCGCCCGGCCTCGGCCAGCACGACGCCCGCGGGCAGGAGCTGCGCCTCCTGGGCGTCGAGCCGCGCCACCACCAGCCCGAAGCCCCGGTCGAGGTTGATGCCGTGGTCGCCGTCGCCGATCGCGGCGTCGAGCTCCGTGAGCCAGGTGCTTCGCTCGTGGACCACGGCGGCGCTCGCCCGCAGCCACGCCTGCGCCCACTGCGCGCTCATGCGTTGCGGCCGGTTGCCCGTCTGGCGGGCGGCGGGATCAGCGCGACGGTCGGGCCCGGGGGCGCCGTCATGCCGCGTCGCCCTGCGGGAGTTTCGGGACACCCGCCGCGCCATCGGCGGCGCGCGCCACGTCATCCAATGGCGCGCCGGAGGCGGCCTCCACGGCCGCCAGCACGGCACCTTCCACGATCGGACCTCCGCTCAGCCGCGTCAGCCGCCGCTCCTCGGCGGTCGCCTCCTCGAGCGCGATCTCCACCGCGAGCGCGGCGCTGCCGAGATCGATGAGGATGACGGCGCCGTCCCCAGCGCTTGCCGCGAGCACCTCGCGCAGCACGTCCAGCACTTTCGGTGCACTGGTCCCGAGCGCGCCGACCGCCGTGCCGCCAGCCTCGCCGACCGGCACCGCCGGGGCCGCCTGCGCGACCATGGCGCGGAGGCCTGCTAGGAGCACGGGGCTGTGAGCGACGAGGACCAGTCCGACCACGACTCCTCCGAACGCGGCGGCGCGCCCCAAGCCGCCCATAGACGAGTGTCGCCGGGGCGGAACGGGCTCGTACACTACGTACGAGATGAGCATAGACCGCGTCTCGGACCCAGTGCAGGCGCGCGAGCGGAGCACGGCACCGGCCGCGCGGCGGCGGCTTGCCACGACGCCAGGCGCCGCCCACGAGACACGCGTGCGGCCCGCGCTCGACCGGGGTGCCGTCACCGCGTACCTGGCGCGGGCGGCCCGCTCGTTGCGCCGCCACCGCGGGCTGCTCGACCGGCTCGACGCGTCGCTCGGCGACGGCGACCATGGCGAGAACATGGCCACCGGGTTCGACGCGGTGCTGCAGGCGCTGGCGGAGGAGCCTGCCAGCGACCTGGGCGCGCTGCTGCGCAACGTGGGGCATGTCCTGGTCGCGCGGGTCGGCGGCGCCAGCGGTCCGCTCTACGGCACCGCCTTCATCGAGGCCGGGTTCACGGTCGGGAGCGTCGCCCATCTCGACCCGGCGGCGATCGCCGACGCCTTCGACGCCGCCGTGCGCGGTCTTTCCCGGCGGGGGCGCTGCGCCGTCGGCGACAAGACGATCCTCGACGCGCTGGCGCCCGCCGCGGGCGCCTTCCGCGCCGCCGTCGAAGCCGGCGAGTCCTTGGAGACC